>DOVS01000191.1 GCA_003519965.1 Betaproteobacteria bacterium | reverse complement strand
GATCGTTGACGGCAATCTGGACAATTGCGACGCCGACTACCGTGGCAAGTACGCCGGTTCCACCTGTTATAACTCGGAAGATGGCGTCACCTTGGCGCAAATGATCCGCAATGACCGCGACTGGGTGGTCATCTTCAACATCGAACGTATCGAGGCGGCGGTCAAGGCGGGTAAATTCACCCATATCGGCGATTCCAAGGCGCCGGTGCTGGATGGCCGCCATGGTTCCAAGCTAACGCTTTACATTCCCGTGCCGAAAAGTCCTCACGGTTTTAATTCGTCGCCGGACGGCAAATACTGGGTTGCCAACGGCAAGCTGTCCCCGACATGCACCGTGATCTCTCACGAGAAGATCGACCAGTGGTTCGCCGGCAAGCTCAAGGATCCGCGCGACACCGTGGTGGCGGAGCCGGAGTTGGGGCTGGGGCCGTTGCACACGGCGTTCGATGGCCGGGGTAACGCCTATACCACGCTGTTTATCGATAGCCAGGCGGTGAAATGGAGCGTGGAAGACGCCATCCAGCATTACAACGGCAAGAAGGTGAACTATATCCGCCAGAAACTGGATGTGCATTATCAACCCGGCCACAACCACACCAGCTTGGGCGAGACCCGGGATGCGGATGGCAAATGGCTGATATCTCTTAATAAGTTCTCCAAAGATCGGTTCTTGTCGGTGGGGCCGCTGCGTCCCGATAACGATCAATTGATCGATATTTCGGGGGATAAAATGAAGCTGGTATCGGACAATCCGGTCTTTTGCGAGCCCCACGACTGCATTATTGTGCCGCGCGATTTGGTGAGACCGCGTAAGATATGGGACCGGGGCGATCCCTTCTTTGCCGAGACCGTGGCAATGGCGAAGAAAGACGGTATTCGCCTAACGAGCGACAATAAGGTGATCCGCCACGGCAACCAGGTGCGGGTCTACATGACCGCGGTGGCGCCAGTGTACGGACTGACCGAGTTCAAGGTGAAGAAGGGCGATGAGGTGACGGTGGTGGTTACCAACATCAACAAAATCGAAGACCTGACCCACGGTTTTTGCCTGAATGATTACGGGGTTAACATGGAGATCGGCCCGCAGGCCACGTCCTCGATAACGTTTACTGCCGATAAGCCCGGTGTGCATTGGTATTATTGCACCTGGTTCTGCCATGCCTTGCACCTGGAAATGCGAGGGCGCATGCTGGTCGAGGCATAACTGCCGCCTGGTACGGATGCGCCGGGCGGGTAACTGTCCGGTGCATCCGTGCGAGTAAATATGATCGATGAGGCAATAAAAAATGAGCCGCCGGCAGCACGTAAGTACTGCCGGCGGCTGTTGGCGCGTGTGCTTGGTGCGATGATCTGTATGGCGGTTTTTTATCCCGCGGCGGCGGCGACACTACATGTTTCCATCGACGGCGCGTCTCTTGCCGAGACGGTGCAGCATGCTGTTCCTGGCGACACAATTGTGATCGCCAAAGGGGTGTATCCGGTGCATTTAGTCATCGGTAAGCCGCTGACGCTGCGCGGCGAACCCGGCGCGGTGCTGGATGGCGGCGGGCGCGGCGACGTAATCCGGGTGCGCGCGCCCAATGTCGTTATCCAAGGGCTCACCATCCGTCACTCCGGTACTAACCTTAACCATATGGATGCCGGGATTTTTGTCGAAAAAACCGCGTCGCACGTATTAATCAAGGACAACTTTCTCGATCATAACGGGTTTGGTCTATGGCTCGACAGTTGCGCCGATGCGCGGGTGATCGACAATCGCGTTCGCGGCGACCCTAGCCAGCGCCGTTTGGCGGATCGCGGCAACGGGATTCAACTGGCGAATATCACCAGGGGTTTGGTGGCGGGTAATGAAATTTGGCAGACGCGCGATGGCTTGTACGTTGAAACCAGCACCCACTGCCTATTGCGGGACAACCGCATGCACAATCTGCGCTACGGTGTGCACTACATGTACTCTAACCATGACCGCTTGATTAATAACCATACGTGGGATACCCGGAGCGGCTACGCCCTCATGTCTTCGGATCATCTGATTGTCTCGGGCAATCACTCCAGGAATGACCGGATCTACGGACTTTTATTGAACTATATTACTTACAGTACGATTGAAAACAACACCGTGCATGGCATCCATGGCAATCCCTCGATAATGGGGGACGTGGGCAAGGCGATTTTCATCTACAATTCAGAATTCAACACCCTCCGCAACAACGTATTGGCGGATAGCGATATCGGCATTCACATGACGGCGGGTTCGGAGAATAACGTGATTTACGATAACGCCTTCATCAACAATCGGACGCAAGTCAAATACGTGGCCAACCACACCGACGAATGGTCGTCGCACGGACGGGGCAATTATTGGAGCGATTATCTCGGCTGGGATCGCAATGACGACGGTATCGGCGATGTCGCTTACGAACCCAACGACGCAGTGGACAAATTACTTTGGACTTATCCGCTCGCCCGCATCTTGATGTCCAGTCCGGCGGTGGAAACCTTGCGCTGGGTGCAAACCCAGTTCCCGGTATTGAAACCGCAAGGGGTGCGGGACAGCTACCCGTTGATGCAGCCGGTCGCGGCGCTGGGCGCATCGCGGTGAGCGGCATGGCGGTGCAGTTGCAAACGGTGACCAAGCGTTATGGCGCGGTGCATGCGCTGGACGCCCTCTCCCTGGACATCCGGGAAGGGGAAATTCTCGCGTTGCTCGGCCACAACGGCGCCGGAAAAACGACCGCGATGAAACTCATCCTCGGGTTGCTGCCCGCGGACGAAGGGACGATCCAAGTACTCGGCCATTCGCCGACCGGCGCGGCGGCGCTGAATCAGCGGCGGCGGATCGGCTATCTTCCTGAAAATGTCAGCTTTTACGATAATCTGACCGGACGCGAGGCGCTCGCGTATTTCGCCGACCTCAAGGGCATCGGGCGCACCGCGCGGGAGGCGCTGCTGGCGCAGGTGGGCATCAGCCACGCCGCCGACCGTAAAGTAAAAACCTATTCCAAGGGGATGCGGCAGCGGCTGGGGTTGGCGCAAGCGCTGCTGGGCTCCCCCAAGCTGCTGCTGCTCGACGAGCCCACCACGGGACTCGATCCGCTGGCGACCCGCGATTTTTACGCCATGTTGGGGGAGCTGCGTCAGCAGGGCGTGACGATTATCCTATCTTCCCACGTGCTGCCGGGAGTCGAGCAATGCGTGAACCGGGCGGCGATCGTGGATCATGGCCGCTTGCTGGCGTGCGGCACACTGGACGAATTGCGCCAGCGCGCGCAAATGCCGCTGGTGATCCAAGTGCGCGGGGATTGGGCGGGCGAGACGCCGCTGCAAGCCCTGGCGGACGAAGGCTTGCCGCTGCGCCGCGTCAACG
>DOVS01000312.1 GCA_003519965.1 Betaproteobacteria bacterium | reverse complement strand
CGATTCCCATCACCCGCTCCATTCCAAGGTATTTCCGCAAGGCCGCGTTACGGGCGCGCTTTATTTCTTGAGGGCGTTAGCGGAAATCAACGACCATATTGCTACCCGGCCATAGCGCGCCAGTCGCCATTGCATTATTTTAGTGTGAACAGAGCAGGACGCGCGGCCGCTATTCAAAGCAAACGCCGCAAATGTAAGGAAAGCGGGGATGGTGGCCAAGGACGGAATCGAACCATCGACACAAGGATTTTCAGTCCTCNNCCTCTGCTCTACCAACTGAGCTACTTGGCCAACCGAAGCCCGACATTAAAGCCTTAATCGGCGATTGAGTCAAGTCACGGCGTGACGGCCCCATCCCCCCGCGAGAGAAAACATTCTCTCCCCAGCGCGGGTTATCGGCGTTTACCCGTCCAGACGACGCGTCCAACCACAGGCACTTCGCCGGCGTGCTCCGCCATCACATGCTGTTCTTGATAAACCGGATTATCGCTCTTAATCAATAAAGCGCCGTCAAGTAGGCGCTGAATACGCTTAATCTGCAACGCACCATCCACGGCAATGGCGTAAATTGCATCCTGTTTGATGCGGTCGAAGGAATAGTCGAGCAGTAACAAGTCGCCCGCGCTCAAGGTCGGGGCCATCGCATCGCCGACGGCGCGCACCAGCGCCAAGCGTTCCGGATCCGCGCCCAGTTCAGTGCGCACCCAATCCGCCTTGAACGCAAGATAGTCGAGCGCTTGCCCGCCGACAAGCGTGTCTTTTTCACCCGAGCGATCAATGACCCGCGGTTGCGCCGCCACTACATACCCTGCCGGCGCACCCGTTTCCACGCCATGGTAATCGGCCGCCGATTCGCGCACTTTCAACGTCGGCCGGGGCGGCGCATCCATCGGCCCCTCGCCGGTCGCGAGCCATTCGAGGTTGACATGGGCCGCGCGGGCGATCGCGACCAACTTGTCCGCGCCCGGCATGGATCCGGCGACGTATTGCCGCAATAAGCTTTCATAAATACCCGCCTTGCGGGCAAAAGCGCTGACCGATCCCTCTCCGATCACTTGTTTGATTCTATCGGCAATCTTTTTCTTCGTATCCATGCACCAACCCACCAATATCGTTTGTTAAAAAACTTCTGTTTTCAGGCTTGTGCACCACAGGGATCTGGAAACTGACTACGACAACCGCCACGACAACGCCTCCAAGCAACCCCTCAAAACCCAGCGGTCGTGCGTCGACAATATATTTCTCAATTTACTGTTGACATCCGCATTTTTCTGCGTATGATTTGTATATCCGCGGTACAACCTACTCCGCCATGCATTAAAAGGCGCGGGCCAGGTCAATAGGAAGCGCGCGCAGTATACTGCGGTACGCCAAAACCGCACGACTTCAGTCGTGCGGCGCAGATGGGCACGCGCTAACTCTGGGATTGCAACCTCCCAGGGAGCGGCGTGTCTTTAAAAAACCGGCGCACACAAAAGCAATCAGTATAGCAAGCGTGAGGATAGACGCAATATGCAGGGTGCATATTATATCGCAATATCTCTCATGCGGCGCGCCATGACGCCGAACAAAACGCCGCCGCACGCCACGCTAGAACCCCCGCACACCGCATCGACTAAGGCAACCGAGCAATACGCGACGAATGCCGCGCCAGAAAAAGCGGATAAAACAGTTCGGGATCCATATAAACTGTGCTGGGCGCACACCACGGCCCTACTAACGTACATTTCGTGAAAATCCGCATGGCGGCGCCAAGAATATACCCGCGCTTTACCAAAATAATGCCGGTCGCAACCGGCAAAAAAACATCGCCGCCGTACCGTAACGAAAGGATAATAAAATGAATATTTATTCTAAAATTCAATTTCTGACAGAGACATTGGCCAGCACGCACGAAGCGTGCGTCGATGCGAACGGTATTACCGGCATAGCCCCCTTATCCTCGGAAGCAGGCGTTGCGCTGCTTAACGCCAGAACGGCCATTGCCGACGCGATCGATGCGTTGGAGCGCCACCCGCTGAATACCGGCTTACCCTTTATCCACTAAAACCAACCCAACATCCACCTGGCGCCGCAACAGCGGCAGCGCAAACGTCCACCCACGCGAGCCCGCTGAATTGAACAATAAAAACGGGCCATGCCGCTTTAGCATGGCCCGTGGGGGCGCATGGTGGGTCCGCAGGGACTCGAACCCTGGACCAAGGGATTATGAGTCCCCTNNTAACCAACTGAGCTACAGACCCGCGTCAAGTAAGAAGGGTGTCAGGTTTCGCTGTCGAGAAAACTGCGCAACCGCTCGGAGCGGGAGGGATGACGCAACTTGCGTAGCGCTTTGGCCTCGATTTGGCGTATCCGCTCGCGCGTCACGTCGAATTGTTTGCCGACTTCCTCCAGGGTGTGATCGGTGTTCATTTCGATGCCAAAGCGCATGCGTAACACCTTGGCCTCGCGCGGGGTCAGCCCTTCCAGGATTTCGTTGGTCGCCTCCCGCAAGCCAGCGTAAACGGCGGCGTCGTTCGGCGCAGTGGTGTTCGCATCTTCGATAAAATCACCCAAGTGCGAATCCTCGTCGTCGCCAATCGGCGTTTCCATGGAGATTGGCTCTTTGGATATTTTAAGTATTTTGCGAATTTTTTCTTCCGGCATTTCCATTTTTTCCGCGAGCTCCGCCGGATCGGCCTCCATGCCGGTTTCCTGAAGAATCTGCCGGGATATCCGGTTCATCTTATTAATCGTTTCGATCATGTG
>DOVS01000173.1 GCA_003519965.1 Betaproteobacteria bacterium | reverse complement strand
CACCGGTCACACTCTCTTTGTGCACAAGTTCCAGCGGCTCCGTGCCGTCATCGCCCATCGTCGTCGTCGCGTTCATTTCATAACTCCACCCGTTGATACTCAGGGCTCCGGCAATCGCCGTCGCGCAACCGTTAGTCGCGACGCCGCGAAACAGCCTGGCCGCATATCCGTCCCCTATCAAACCTCTGCCCGGTCGAACCGGTCTACGAGGCGGCGCAACGCTGAAGAAACGTTGCTGAACAGGAGGATTTCAAAATCAATCAACAGTGCTTAAGGGCGCCAAAAATTTCAAACTGGATGTATTACTACGGAAATACTTTTAATATTAAGTAAAAGACAAATATTTAATATCTGTTACTGCTTAGATAGCTAATTATACAGGAATTACGTGCAAACAATAAATAAACACTGCTATTTACCCTTAAGTGTTATCTAGTTAGCTACCTAAGCAATTTATAATTACTTATAATTTTTATTTTGCTTGTATAACGTGTAGTTACGCAAAGCTTGCCCACTCCTGGAAATCGGCGCGGGAATTCGAGCGCCAACTTTTTCGAAAAATTCGGATCAATCGGGCCGATGGTCCCGCGGCATGCCGCGCCCAGTCAAACCCTGCCCGGACGCCGACACCCTTGCACCTGCGTGCGTCAAAATCCCGCATCGTTTAAAAAAATAAGGTTCCAGCAACAAAAGCAACTTATAGTGTCTCAAACAAGCGATTGCGGTCACATATACGAGTATGCCGTTGCCTTGGGAAGCTAGGCTAACGTGAGAACGTGAGATACGATCGCAATCGTCCACCCCTTTTTGGGGAGATCGGATGAAAGAACACAAAGTTGTTGATAAGGCATCCAACGCCGGGGCCGACATCGAACCGTTCGAGTGTCCGCCTGAGCGGAGCATCGGCTACGCCATGCATGTCGCCTACCGACTGTTATCGCGCGATCTCGAGGAGGTCGTGGGGTTCATTGGCGTAAGCCGGGGGCAATGGTACTTTCTGCGCGCCCTATGGGAGAAGGATGGACTGACCCAACGTGAACTCAGCGACCGGGTCTGCACGAAGGAACCGACCACGGTGCTCGCGCTCAAGGGGATGGAAAAATCGAAGCTCATCTACCGGGTTCGAGACAAGGATGATCTTCGCAAAGTCCGGGTCTATCTGACGGAAGCTGGCCATGGCTTGCGCAACATATTGTTGCCGATGGTCGAGAAGATCAATGAACGAGCCACCGCCGACATCTCGCCGCAGGCCCTCGGCACGTTTCATCAGGTCGTGGCGCAAATGACGGAAAAACTCCGCGCCGTTGAAGACTTGGAACCCTTGGTTTGGGATCCCATACCGGCCAGTCAGGAGCCTTGTTGGAAGTTGCTTCCCGCAAACGCGCATGCGGATTCTGACCGACGTGAAGCGCCCTCCAATACGGAGTCAGGGCAAGCCGGCCCGAGTCGGGCAGAGAAGTTGCGTCACTACCAGCAATGCGGAGTGTGTTACGCCAGTTCGAGTGGTGTCCCAAGGTGCCCGACTCGCCCGGCATAATGCGCCGTCCAAGCTTCGTCAGGGAACGAAAAATATTTTGAGATAAAGAGCTTTGATGTGACCAGGTTTTGATTCGCTTTGCCGCAAGGATCGCCAGCATCCCGACGAAATGCATCGACCAGATGCCGCAGCCGATTGTAACGGCAGCCCCCGACAGCAGGGCCTTGCGCGCCAAGCCGCTCTTCGGCACCAATCTGCGCGCCAGGCGCAACCCGGTGTAGGAACCGAGGATCGCGATGACGACGGATATCGTAACAAGCAGCGGATCGTAGGTGGCGATCATTGTTTTTGGCACACCCTCCCTTGACCGCCCGATTGTACGCCAGCCGGAGAATTAGCGCCGCATGCGATCAAGCAGAGAGTAAGCGCTTGGCAGGAGACCAATGATCGGACCATGTTTGGGCAAATCCGATACGGTATCGAAAGGCTCGATGGGTCAACTGTAGATACGCTCGAACGCCGCGACCGTCCGCTTGACGGAGAACATTTCCGCGACGCGCTGGCGGCCGGCCGCACCCAACCGGCGCAATTCCGGGCGGCTTGCCGTCAAGGCACGGATAGCCCCCGCGAGCGCTTCGCAATCGCCCGGCGGAATAATTTTTCCCGCGCCGCCGACGATGCGCCGCGCATCGCCGACATCCGTCGCCACAATCGGCAAGCCGGCCGCCATTCCCTCGGCGATTGCGTTGGAGAAACCTTCGCCAAAGGCCGAGCTTGAAACCAGGATATCGGCGGCGGCCAGCAGGTTCGGCACGTCGTCGCGGCGCCCGAGCCGGTGGAGCCCGGCGACCTCGGGAAGCGCCTCGGTCCCCGCCCCTATGGCAAGCGCCTGGACGCCCGGCAATTGCCGCAGAGCTGCAAGGAAAAGGTCGTAATCTTTCATCGGATCGACCCGGGCGACCATGACGATCACCGTCGCGCGCGCCGGGATCCCGAGCGTGCGCCGAACTTCCGCCCGGGCACCTCGGGGGAGAGCGAAGCGAGCCGGATCGATACCGTTATCGACGACCTCGAAACGCTTTGGCCGATAGCCAAGACGCTTGTGCACCTCGCGCCCAGCCTCGGAATTCGAGATGACGCCGTCGGGCCACCGCGACAACCAGGCGCAGGCTCGAACCACCAGGCGCAACCGGAGACCGTACCGCGAAAAATCCATGTCCGAGCAGCGAATTCCCCAGAAAAGGCGGGTCGATCTGCGTCGGCCGGAAATCATCAGCGCGAGCAACGTCACTAAATCGGCGTGGTACATCCAGGATTGGATCACCTCCGGGCGCTCGCGCCGGATAATGCGCGCCAGACTGATGATCGGCAAAGGGTTCGGAAAGCCCCGGCGCATGCCGAGATTGAGAACGCGGAGGCCGGCCGCTTCCAATTTCACAGCGTTGGCCCCGCCCGGCGTCAGCGCGGTGATGGTCTGCGGGTTTCCAGTTTGGAGCCCAGCAAGCGCAACGGTGGTTAGTGCCCGCTCGGCACCTCCAGTATGCAGCCCGGTTATGACGTGGAGTACCTTGCCCAT
>DOVS01000345.1 GCA_003519965.1 Betaproteobacteria bacterium | reverse complement strand
GTTCGTATTCGATGTAATTTAATAAATCCCGGTACTGTTTGGCGCGATTCATCTCGTCTAGCACCATGAAACTGTCCAGAG
This sequence comes from Betaproteobacteria bacterium, assembly GCA_003519965.1. GTDB lineage: Bacteria > Pseudomonadota > Gammaproteobacteria > Burkholderiales > UBA9220 > UBA9220. The sequence continues at coordinate 5,406 of DOVS01000345.1, read as the reverse complement.
CGAAGCCGTGGCGGGTGGTGTGGATTTTGGCTTCCACAATGTTAAAGTCGATGCGCTCGAAAAAGCTGCAAATCCGGGCGAATAAACATTCGTTATCGCGGGCGTAGATAAGCACCTGAATGCCCGCGCCCATTGGCGCGACGCGCGCCTTAACGACGGGAGTCGGGCTATCCGCCAACCCTTGCAAAACACGGCCGTGCCAGGCAAGCTCCTCGGCGCTATTGCGCAGAAAATAACTGGCGTCTAGCTGCTTCCATAAGGGGAGCGGTGCGTTTTCCGCCACCGCCTGCCGCCGTAGGATCGACAGCGCTTCGCTTTGCCGTGCTTGTTGCCGAGAGGCGCCGAATAGCGCGGCTTGGCCGTGATGCAGGTAACGATGGGTCGCGAGAAATAAATCCGCTAGTAATTTTCCCTTCCAGGCATTCCATACGGTGGGACTGGTGCCGCGAATATCGGCTACCGTGAGTAAATACAACGCGGTAAGCTGGCGGCTGTTCCTTACCTGACGGGCGAAGGCGGCGATGATTTCGGGGTCGTCTATGTCCTGTTTCTGGGCGGTGGCCGACATCGATAGATGACTCTCCACCAGCCAGCATACCAATGCGGTGTCTTCTTCACTTAGACCGTGGCGGCGGCAAAAACGGCGGGCGTCCCGCGAGCCGAGTTGAGAATGGTCTCCGCCGCGACCTTTGGCGATATCGTGGAACAAAGCGGCGATAGTTAGCAACTCCTGCCGCTCGAAACCGCTAATCAATTGACTACATAGCGGGAATTCATGCGCGAATTCAGGAACGGTAAAGCGCCGCAGGTTACGCACGACGAATAAGGTATGTTCATCCACCGTGTAGACGTGAAACAAGTCGTGCTGCATTTGGCCGGTGATTCGGCTGAAGGCCGGAATGTAGCGGCCCAATACGCCATAGCGATTCATCCGCCTTAACGTATGCGTGATTTTCCGGGGTTGACGGAGAATTTCGATAAATCGTCCGCGCATTTCCGGGTTCGTGCGGAAGGCGGCGTTAATTTGGCCCTTGGCGCGCCACATCGCTCGCAGGGTTTCCGTGTTGATGCCTTCCAGGCCGGGATGCCGCTGAAGCACTAGGAATGCTTGCAGCATTGCGCCGGGATGGGTCTGAAATAAACGCACGTCGCGCATTTCCAATAATCCATTACGCGCCTGGAAAAACTCGTCAAGCACCGCCGGCAGCGCGGCGGCGTTAGGCAAAATGCGGTTGCGCAAGCTGACTAATGCGAGTTCGTTGATTAGGTTGACTGCTTTTGCGGTGCGGTAATAGCGTTGCATTAAGCGTTCGCTGGCGAGGCGATGCGCTTGGTTCGTCAGTCCCATGTTGGCGGCTAGACGGGTTTGGTAGTCGAATAGCAGCCGGTCTTCCCGCCGTTTGGCGAGATAATGGAGGCGAATGCGCAGATTTTGCAGAAATAATTCGTGGCGCCTTAGTTGCCGCGCTTCTCTATCGATGACGATCTGTGCTTGTGCGAGTTGCCGCCAATCGTTGCCGACGTCCAGCGCGTGGCCGAGCCATAGGATATTTTGCAAATCCCGCAGGCCGCCGGGGCTTTCCTTAAGGTTAGGCTCCAGATTATAAGCGCTGCCGTGAAATCGCTGATGGCGTTGCGCTTGCTCTAAGAGTTTGGATTCGAAAAAAGCAGTCGGATTGAGGTTCGCGCGCACCGCCTGAGAGAAGGCGTCGAATAATAGGCGATTTCCCGCGACCCACCGGGACTCAAGCAAATTGGTTTGCACCGTGACATCTTTTCCGGCTTCTTCGATACAATCGCCGATAGTGCGTACGCTATGGCCGATTTCCAGACCAATGTCCCATAAGACGCCGATGAGTTGTTCTAATGGGCCGGCGGTTAACGAAGCATCGCCGTCCGGCAGTAAAATCAGAACATCGACGTCGGACGCCGGGTAAAGCTCTTCCCGGCCATAGCCGCCAACGGCAACGAGCGTTAATGTCTCTGGCAGGCCGGATTGCCGCCAGATGTCCGTCAGTATCCGGTCAACCAGCCGGCTGTGGTTGCCGAGCAGCCGTGCGGCGTTGGCTTTTTTTTCGTACTGCCGCTGCAAGGCGTCGCGCCCAGCCGCCAGCGATTTACGCCAGTCGGCTGCAGCGGCCGGCGCGCGATCGGCGGCGCGGGAAGGCACGAGAATCAGACGATGCGCGCGGGCTTGGGCGGCGCTCCCGCGGAAACGGTTAATACCTCGTAGCCGCTGTCGGTGACCAGCACCGTGTGCTCCCATTGGGCGGAGAGACTGTGATCCTTGGTGACAACGGTCCAGCCATCGCTCAGTTGCTTGATCTCGCGTTTACCGGCGTTAATCATCGGTTCGACGGTAAAAATCATTCCCGCCTCCAGCCGGGCGCCGCTGCCCGGTGCGCCGTAGTGCAGCACCTGGGGGTCTTCGTGGAACTGTTGCCCGATGCCATGGCCGCAGAACTCACGCACGACGCTAAAGCCCTGCTTTTCCGCATAGGTTTGAATGGTATGGCCGATGTCGCCCAAAGCGCCGCCTGGCTTAATCGCGGCGATGCCTAACCACATGCATTCATAGGTAATGTCCACGAGACGCCGTGCTTGAATCGAAGGTTCGCCGACAAAGAACATCCGGCTGCTGTCGCCATGGTAGCCATCTTTGATGACTGTGACGTCGAGATTGATGATGTCGCCGGACTTAAGCTTTTTTTCTCCCGGCACGCCGTGGCACACTTGATGATTAACCGAGGTGCAAATTGAACGTGGGTAAGGATTTTGTCCATGCGGAGCGTAATTGAGCGGAGCGGGGATCGTCTGTTGCACGTCCACCATGTAGTCGTAACACAGCCGATCCAACTTGTCGGTGGTGGTTCCTGGCGCGACATGGGGCGTGATGAAATCGAGCAGTTCGGCGGCCAATTTGCCGGCGACGCGCATTTTCTCGATTTCTTCTTGCGTTTTGATGATAATCGCCATAAATCAAGATGAAAGGCAAAGGGCTCAAGGATAGACGATCATGTCGCGGATAGCAATCGAGGGCGCACGGTGCGCCCGATCGACGGGGAAAGGACGGAAAAATGACACGGGATACGCCAGCATTTGCCGGGAAAACCATTCTAGTCAGCGGCGGCAGCCGCGGCATCGGTTACGCGACAGCCGCCGCGTTTCTCGATGCGGGCGCGAACGTCGCCATTTGCGGCATCGACGCCGCGCATTTGCGGGAAGCGGGGGAAACGCTTGCGGATCGAGGGGCCGTGGCCGTGACGCAAGCCGATGTTAGTCGTTATGCCGATGTTCAGCGCTGGGTAGAGGAAACGGCAGCACACTTCGGCGGCGTCGATGTTGTCGTCGCGAACGCGGGACGGCTGGTTCGCGGAAACGTGGCGGCATTGGCGGTGGCCGAGATGGATAAGGTGTTAGACACCAATATCAAGGGGGTTGTCTATCTTTGCCGGGCCGCGTTGCCTTACCTGTTGCGTCAGCGTAGCGGCGTGATCGTTAATGTTTCTTCCGGCTTGGGTAAGCAAGGTTTGGGCGGGGTCGCGGTGTATTGCGCTTCTAAGTCCGCCGTGCTGGGGTTTACCGAAAGCCTTGCTCAGGAAGTGGCGGACGATGGCGTGCGTGTCTACGCTATTTGTCCCGGGATGGTGGCGACGGATATGCAAATTCAGTACTCCGGGCGCAAAACGGGCTTGCCTCCCGAGCGTCTTGCCGAAAATATTCTGCGTCTTGCGAGTGCGGCGGCGCCGATTCCGGTGGGGGAATGCCTAGCGATTGGCCCGTAGGAGGCGTTAGCCGAACAAAGAATGAATCTTGGCGGCGTTCGGTTGAAGCACGACGCCTTTTTCGGTAATGAGTCCCGTGACCAATTCGGCAGGGGTGGCGTCGAACGCGGGATTGCGGACGGCGACGCCCTCCGCCGCCCACTGGCAATCGCGGAACCCAGTGACTTCCGCCGAGTCCCTTTCCTCGATGGGAATCGCCTCGCCATCGTGAATATCCCGATCGATGGTGGATAAGGGGCAGGCGACGTAGAAGGGGATAGCATGGCGCGCGGCGAGCACCGCGACCATATAAGTGCCGATCTTATTCGCCACGTCGCCATTGGCGGCGACCCGGTCGGCGCCAACGACGACGGCGTCGATTTCGCCCCGCTGCATGAGGAAACCGGCCGTATTGTCGGTAATTAAGGTAATGGGGATGCGCTCTTGCACCATTTCCCATGCGGTGAGGCGCGCGCCTTGAAGGAAGGGGCGGGTTTCGTCGGCAATAACGGAAATGCGCTTGCCTGCCTCTACGGCGGAGCGGATAACGCCCAAAGCGGTGCCGTGGCCGGCGGTGGCTAGGGCGCCGGCGTTGCAGTGGGTCAGCACGCGGGCGCCGTCGGGCAGCAAGGCCGCGCCGAACGCTCCCATGGCGCGATTGATGCGGACGTCTTCCGCCAATATTTCGTGGGCTTCCACTAGCAAGCGCGCGGCTAATTGCGGCGGCGGCAGCGTGCGCTGCGCTTCCCATTGCCGCCGCATCCGTCCCAACGCCCAAAAAAGGTTAATTGCGGTGGGGCGGCTGTGAGCCAGTTGCGTGAATCCCTTTTCCAGTCCCACGAAGAATGCGCCGGGTTCTTGCGATTGAAGGCGTAAAGCCTCTAGCGCGACGCCATAGGCGGCGGCGCAACCGATGGCCGGTGCGCCTCTGACGACCATCTGCTTGATGCCGTCGGCGACCGCTGCTGCGGAATCGTAGGTTAGGTATTCAAAACGGGCGGGAAGAATGCGTTGGTCGATCATTTCCAGCCGACGGCCAGTCCAACGCAAGGTTTCGATTGTAGAGCGACTCATGGGGTTTCCTTTAGGATACTAGGTTAGGTCCATGCACCGGGATTAACGCGCCGGTAGTGCCGGCAAACAGCGGTCCGCAAAGTTCTGCGGCCAAGCGGGCGGCTCGTTCGCTTTCGGCAGGCGCGTAGGACACGGCGTTGAACCGGATGTTGTCGGGAGCGAGGATGGCGGCCATTTGCTGGAAAACCGTGAGCGCTTGGCCTTGAGGGGAGAGAAAAGAAACCCGCCCTTGTACCGGAGAAAGCTTAAGTAGCGGCAGGCACGATTCCATCAGCGAAAGGTCGTCGGTAATCAACATATCGAGTCCGCCAAAGGCGTCTGTTAGCTGCTCCAAGGCGTGTTCCAGCATGGTTTTATCGGCCGCATCGCAGACAATGCCTCGATAAGCGGGCGCTGATGGTCGATCGGCCGCCGTCGCTCCACTCTCCAGACCGACAACGGCTGCTCCCCCGGCTAGCAGCGCTGCAATACACTGCCGGCCCATGGGGGAGTCGGCGTGAGCGACCAACGCGATTGTTCCCAACCACTGATTTTCCGGGGGGCGGCGAACGAGCAGGGCGCGCTCGAA
>DOVS01000252.1 GCA_003519965.1 Betaproteobacteria bacterium | reverse complement strand
TGGCGTGGACAACGAAACGATCGCTCGCGGCCTGGCTGGCTTCACCGGCGTGGCGGGACGGTTGCAGCGCAAACCGGTGCTGCATGGCGCCGTTATGATCGACGATACCTATAACGCAAATCCAGCCTCGGTGGAGGCGGCCATCGCGGTGCTGGCCGCCGCGCCGGGGAAAAGAATTTTGGTGCTGGGCGATATGGGCGAGCTGGGCGCAGCGGCGGTCGACGCTCACCGGCGGCTGGGGAAAGACGCGAAGCGCAGCGGCATCGACCGGCTATTGGCGCTGGGAGAGTTAAGCCATGGCGCGGCGCGGGCATTCGGCGCCGGCGGCCAGTGTTTCGAGTATGTCGAAGATTTGCTGGCGGCGGTCGAATGTCTGCTGGCCCCCGATGTGACGGTATTGGTCAAAGGATCGCGCTTTATGAAAATGGAGCGGGTCGTGAAAAGTTTTGCAGTCGCGGGAGAAGGCGAATGTTGTTAGCGCTGTTTCAATGGTTGGCTCATGACGTTCGTACCTTTAACGTGTTTAATTACATCACGTTGCGTGCGGTATTGGCGACGCTGACGGCGCTTGCCATTACCTTTATCGTCGGCCCGGCGATGATACGCAAGCTCACGGCGTACAAGATCGGTCAAGCGGTGCGGGATGACGGCCCTCAAACTCATTTAATCAAAGCGGGCACGCCGACCATGGGCGGCGCGCTAATTTTGGTGGCGGTCACCATTACCACATTGCTGTGGGCGGACTTGCACAACCGCTATGTGTGGGTCGCGCTGCTGACTACTCTGGGTTTCGGCATCATCGGTTGGATCGACGATTACCGCAAGGTGGTGCACCGCAACCCGAAGGGATTGTCGGCGAAAGCCAAGTATTTCTGGCAGTCGCTAATTGGCCTAAGCGTAGCGGGATATCTGGCGTTCACGGCGACTTCGCCTACCCAAATCGATTTGCTGGTGCCTTTCTTCAAGACGGTGATGCTGCCGCTTGGGATTACCGGCTTTATCATTTTTACTTACTTCGTCATCGTCGGCACCAGCAATGCGGTGAACCTAACCGACGGCCTGGACGGCCTAGCGATTATGCCGACAGTTATGGTCGCCGGCGCGCTGGCGATTTTCGCCTACGTGACGGGACATTTTTATTTTTCCCGCTATTTGGGGATTCCCTTTATTCCCGGCGTCGGCGAGCTTGCGGTGTTTTGTTCCGCCCTGGTCGGCGCCGGTCTCGGTTTTTTGTGGTTCAACGCGTATCCCGCCGAAGTATTCATGGGAGACGTGGGTGNGCTGTCGTTGGGCGCGGCGCTCGGCGTGGTCGCGGTCATCGTTCGTCAAGAAATCGTGTTGTTCATTATGGGCGGCGTCTTCGTGATGGAAACCTTGTCGGTGATGATCCAAGTTGCGTCGTTTAAGCTGACGGGCCGGCGGATTTTCCGGATGGCGCCGCTGCATCATCACTATGAATTGAAAGGATGGAAGGAAACGCAAGTCGTGGTGCGTTTTTGGATTATTACCATGATGCTGGTGCTGTTCGGTTTATCGACGCTGAAACTGAGGTAGCCATGCGGCCGGTGTTGCAAGACAAACGGGTGTTAGTGCTGGGGCTGGGGGATACCGGCCTGTCGGCGGTGCGCTGGCTGTCGCGGCGCGGCGCGCGGGTGCGCGTGGCGGATAGCCGCGCGGCGCCGCCGCGCCGCGCGGAATTGCACGCCGAGCACCGCGAAGTGGATGTGGTTGCCGGGACGTTTAATGCAGTGGACTTCGCGTGGGCCGAAATCATCGTGATTAGTCCCGGCGTGCCGCTGGCGACGCCGCTGGTCGACGCCGCGCGTGCGAAGGGCGCGCCGGTGGTGGGAGATGTCGAATTATTCGCCCAAGCACTAGCGGAACGGGGTTCGGCGGCGCCGAAACTGATCGCGGTCGCCGGCTCTAACGGGAAGAGCACCGTGACGAGCATGGTGGGAGCCATGTGCCGTCAGGCCGGGATGAAAACCGTAATGGCGGGAAATATCGGCCTGCCCGTGCTGGACGCGTTGCATGAGGCCGAGACGGCCGGTTGGCCGGACATCTATGTGGTGGAATTGTCCAGTTTCCAATTGGAAACCACGACCAGTTTAGACGCCGCGGCGGCGGCGGTGCTGAACGTCAGCGCGGACCATATGGACCGCTACGCCAGTTTGGCGGCATACGCCGCGGCCAAGGCGCGGATTTTTTCCGGTAGCGGCGTGCAAATAGTGAACCGCGATGATCGGCTGACGACTTCCATGGCGCTGCCGGGACGGCGAGTAGCGACCTTCGGCCTTGATCCCGCCCCGGGCGAGAACGATGTCGGCTACTCCGGTGAGTGGCTGATGGAAGGAATGCAGCCGCTAATGAAAGCGAGCGAACTAGCGGTTCCCGGCCGTCACAATACCGCTAACGCCCTAGCCGCTCTGGCGTTATGCCGGGCGTTGGGTTTAGCGTTGCCGCCGTTGCTCGATGCACTGCGCGAATTTCGCGGGCTGCCTCACCGAATGGCGCGGATTGCCGAAATTCGCGGGGTCGTTTTTTATGACGATTCAAAAGGGACTAACGTCGGCGCGGCGGTGGCGGCGCTCCAGGGGCTCGATCGTCAAACCGTTCTGATCGCCGGCGGCGATGGCAAGGACCAGGATTTTTCCCCGCTGCGGCCGGTAGTGGAAGAGAAAGCGCGGGCGGTTGTATTGATGGGACGTGACGCGCCGCGGATTCATGCGGCGCTGGCGGGCGGTCGTGTCGCGTTGATTGCCGCATCGACGATGGAGGCTGCGGTAACGTCCGCTTTCGAGGCGGCCCGGCCGGGGGATGCGGTGCTGCTGTCGCCTGCGTGCGCAAGCTTCGACATGTTCCGCAATTATGTTCATCGCGCCGAAGTATTTGCGGATGCGGTGCGGCGTCTGGCAAAGGCGGCGGTCAATGCTTAATTCGGCCGCCACCCCCCGCGTTTCTCTGCCGGATTACGACGCCCCGCTGGTGTGGGTGCTGCTGCTCATGTTGAGCTTTGGGCTGGTGATGGTGTATTCGGCATCGATCGATATTGCCGCGGTGAATCGCAGTACGGGACACAACTACGCCTATTATCTGATTCGCCACGCCATCTACCTTATCATCGGCCTCGCCGGCGGTTTCGCCGCATTCCAAGTGCCCACCCGCTTATGGCAGCGGGGCGCGCCTTATCTTTTCCTCGGGGGTATCGCATTGCTTGTCGGCGTATTGATCCCCGGTATTGGCCGTGAGGTCAACGGCAGTTACCGCTGGATTTCCCTTCATGTCGTGAATGTGCAGCCATCCGAACTCATGAAGCTGTTCGTGGTGC
>DOVS01000296.1 GCA_003519965.1 Betaproteobacteria bacterium | reverse complement strand
CGCCGCTGATGACGGTGGCCGCCCGCTGCGTCAGGCCGAGCCGGTCGATTAGCGGCTGGGTGAAGCGTGCCGGTTTGTTGGTGACGACGCCCCAAGGCATACGGCGTTGTTCCAATTGGCGCAGCACTGCGTCAATACCGGGAAACAGCCGGGTCCGGTTGCAGAGGTTGGCGGCGTAGGCGTCCAGCAGCGCTTCCCGTAAGGCGGGAAAGTCTTTGTCTTCCGGGCTGAGGCCGAATCCGATATGCAGCAGGCCGCGTGCGCCGTGGGAGGCGTGCGGGCGGATAACCGGCTGCGCCAGCGGCGGTAGGCCGCGGCGCTGGCGCAGTAAGTTGAGGGCGTCCGCCAGGTCGGGTGCGGTGTCCGCCAGGGTGCCGTCGAGGTCGAAGAGGACTGCGCGCACCATCAGTTTCTGCAGGCGAGTAGGTAGTTGATGCTGGTGTCGCTGCCTAGGGAATAGGTCTTGTCGATAGGGTGATAGCGCATGCCGCTGAGATTAACGAGGTCTAATTTGGATTCCCGGCAAAAACGGATTAATTCTGATGGTTTAATGAATTTGGCATAGTGGTGGGTGCCGCGCGGCAGTAAGTTGAGTAGATATTCCGCGCCGAGCACCGCGAATAGGTAGGATTTCGGGTTGCGGTTCAAGGTGGAGAAGAATACGAAGCCGCCGGGCTTGACTAGCTTGGCGCACGCCTGGACGACGCTGGCGGGTTTGGGCACGTGCTCCAGCATTTCCATGCAGGTGATTATGTCGAAGCCGCCGGGTGTTTCCTCGGCCAGCGATTCGACCGCTATTTGCCGGTAGTTTACTTGAACGCCGCTTTCCAGTCCGTGAAGTTTGGCGACTTTCAGCGCTTTTTCGTTCATGTCGACGCCGGTGACTTGGGCGCCGCGCACCGTCATGCTTTCCGCCAGGATACCACCGCCGCAGCCGACATCGAGTACGGTTTTTCCCGCCAGCGCGGCGATGCCGTCGATGTAATCGAGACGCAAGGGGTTGATGTCGTGGAGCGGTTTAAATTCGGCATGGGGATCCCACCAGCGGTGGGCGAGTTGGGCGAATTTACTGATTTCGGCGGGATCGACGTTCATGGCGCTCATTTAATCATAATCCGATCGATGGAAAAAGAGGATGGGCCGCGCCGCGGTTAGCTGGCCGTGATTTTCTCCCGCCACAATGCGGCGGTGTGGAGCAGCTCCGGCAGGTCGAGCGTGGTTAGCCGCCGTTCGTCCAGCAGCAGTTCGCCGTTAACCCAGACATGGCTGACGTGCTCCCGCCCCGCAGCGTAGACCAGATCGGAGATGACATGGTAGCACGGCGCGCTTTCCAGGGTGGCGAGGTTAACCGCGGCGATGTCCGCCGCTTTGCCTGGCTGCAACGAGCCGGTTTGGGCGTCGATGCCGAGCGCGCGTGCGGCGTTCAGGGTGGCCATGCGCAAGGCTTCATGCGCGGAGAGCGCCGTGGCGTTGCCGCTTTTTCCCTTGGTCAGCAACGCCGCCAGCCGCATTTCGGAGAACATGTCCAGCCGGTTGTTGCTGGCCGCGCCGTCGGTGCCGATGCCGACATTGATTTCGCTGGCGATTTTTTCCGCTACCGGCGGAATGCCGCTCGCGAGTTTGAGGTTGGAGGCAGGGCAATGGGCGACGTGGCAGCCTTGCCGCGCCAGCAAATGGATTTCGTCTTGGGTGAGGTGGACGGCGTGCACGGCGATTAGGTTGGGGCCGAGCAGCCCCAGGTTATGCAGCCGTTGGATCGGACGGAGGCGATATTGTTCGAGGCTGCCGTCGATTTCGGCTTGGGCTTCGTGAAGATGGATGTGAATCGGTAATTCTAGTTGTTCGGCGTAGGTCAGTAGTTTGCCGAAGGTTTTGTCGCCGACGGTGTAAGGGGCGTGGGGCGCTAAGGTGAAGTTGAGCAGCGGTTCGTGGCGGTATTGGTCGCGCATCGCCAGTCCCTTGCGAAGGTAGTCGTCGGCGTCGGCGGCATAGCCGGTGGGCATTTCGATGACGATAAGCCCCATGGCGGCGCGCATTTTCGCGGTTAGCGCCGCTTGGGCGGCGGCCTCGGGATAGAAGTACATGTCGTTGAAGCAGGTGGTGCCGCCCCGCAGCATTTCCGCGCAAGCGAGCAATGCGCCGTCGTAAACGAAACTCGGGGAAACGTGCCGGGCTTCCGTCGGCCAGATATGCCGATTCAGCCATTCCATGAGTTCGAGATCGTCCGCCAACCCGCGCAGCAGTGTCATCGCCGCGTGCGTGTGCAGGTTGATGAACCCAGGGATTAGGGCGTGATCCAACAGTGCGTAGCGGTGTTTGGGACGAAAGCGCGCGTGCGCCTCGACGGTGGGCAGGCGTGCGATGATTTTGCCGTCCTCGACGGCGAGGCTGTGATGGTCGAGCACCGCGCCAGCCGGTTCGACCGGGATAATCCACCGGGCGTCGATTAGCGTATCGACGGGTGTTTGTGCGATGGCCATGCGCTTTCTCGGAAATCGATCGCGCAAAACAAAACCCCGCTCCTTGATTGGGGCGGGGTTTTGCCTTGCTTAGGCGAAGCGGTTAATAGCTGGTCGGGCGCTGCATTTTGATTTCAACCACGACGCGGCGGTTGGGTTGCAGGCATTGGACCAGGTTTTTGCCGCGAACGCCTTTGCACGCGACCACCGGGCTGGCTTCGCCCATGCCGGTCGTTTGGATGCGGTCGGCGGCGACGCCTTGGTTCACCAGATAACCTTTGACGGCGGCGGCGCGGCGCTGGGACAGTTTGAGGTTGTAGGACGCGGCGCCGATGCGGTCGGCATAGCCAGTGACCAGCAGTAGTTTAACGTTGGGATGCGCTTTCATTTTGGCGACGAAATCGTCCAGGGTGTTTTTGCCTTGCGAACGCAACACCGCTTTGTCGAAGGCGAACAGGGTTTCCGCTTGCAAGGTGACTTTGGGGAAAGCGGGTTTTTCCGGGCCTTCGACTACCGGGACGGGCGACGGCGCCTTAGGAACCAGGTCGGGATCGCATTCCGCAATCGCCATGGCGGGGGTCCAATAGCCGGTGCGCCAGCATTGGCCGTAATCGTTTTTGACCACGTTGCCGCGGCCGTCGATGAGATAACCCGCTTTGTCGGCAAAGGCGCTGCCGTGCGCTTGCGCGGCGGCAATGCCCAGACTCGCCACAGCGGCGAGAACGGCAATGCTCGATTGGATGGTTTTTGAAACGATCATTTTTCTTCGCTCCTGTGCAGTTTTTGGGTAACCGTGCGCCGGGTAAGCGCTTAAAAAATCTAGCTTTGTTTTGTTGTAAGTTTGTTCAATGTTCATTGTATATCATAAATCGCGCAATGTGATGGCGAGACGAATTTTTTATGCTTGGCCGGGCGGCGGTGTTTTCCCGGTTTCCCGCCGGGGGAAATATAGCTCGCCTAGGACGGTCATGCTAGAATTCAAACTTTTCCTCGATACTTCAAAGCCGGTAAATGGATCAGTTCGCTAAAGAAACGCTGCCCGTCAGCCTGGAAGAGGAGATGCGCCGCTCCTACCTGGATTACGCGATGAGCGTGATCGTCGG
>DOVS01000217.1 GCA_003519965.1 Betaproteobacteria bacterium | reverse complement strand
TACGCTACGTACACAAAAGTCATTCGCTTTCGCATACGAACCTAGCTTCTTGCCAAACGCTATTTGTGAGACAATTGGCGCCGCGGGCGCTCATCAAACTGTATCAGCCATTGCGCGTTTATTTGGCGCAGCGGCTGAAGCGCCCGGTGTTCATCGTGACCGCGCCGAATTTTCGCGCCTATCTCAAGCGCACCGAGGCGCGGGAATACCCCGTGATTATCACCGCGCCCCATTTCGGCCGCCTCGTGCAGTTAGACGCCGGCTACCGGCCGATGCTCGTCGGTAAGTTCAAGTCGCAGGGCGTCTTGGTGACGGCTAAGCATGGCGGGATTCAGCGTATTCAAGACCTGGCGGGAAAGTCGGTGGCGACCCCCGACCTATTGGCGCTCAACACCATGCTGGGGGAAGCGCTGCTGCGCGCCCATGGGCTGGAGTCCGGCCGTAATGTCACGCTGCGGCCGTTCAACTCCCATGCGTCCGCGGCGTTGTCCGTGCTGCGGGGCGACAACGCCGCGGCAGTGATCGGCAAAGTGCCGTTTAGTCAATTGCCGGCGGCGGTCCGCGACCGCTTGCGGGTGCTGGCGTTTACCGGCAAGGCGCCCCATTTGCTTTACATGGCGAGTCCGGCGTTGTCTACCGCCGAAGCGGCTAAATTGAAACGGGTCATGCTGGAGTTTGTCGAGAAGACCCACGCCGGGGCGCAGTTCATGAAGCGGCTGCGCGCCGGCGGCTGGCGCTCGCCGACGGCGGAGGATATGAAAGACCTGGATCCGTTTGCCCGGAACGTGCGGTTGTTGCTCAAAAAAGCGTCACAGTAGCGGCGGCGCGCGCGACCGCCGTAAGCGGCCGCGGTTTCTCGCGCGTCCGGCATGCGGTTTTGCCGGAGACGCTTCATTGCCAGGGGGAAGCGTATGAAAAAATATGGTAGCGCGTTAGCGGCGTGGCTGATGCTGTGGATTCCGCTGGCCGCCGGCGGCGCGCCGGTATCGCGGGCGCCGTTGGAGATCGGGGTGCTCCCTCATCTGAGTCCGCGCGCCATGGTCAACAGCTATCGACCGTTACAGCGCTATATGGAGGAGCGGCTGAAGCGCCCGGTGCTTATCGTGACGGCGCCCAATTTCCGCCGTTTCGTCGAGCGCACGCTGCGGCAGGTGTATCCGGTGGTGATTACCGCGCCCCATTTCGGGCGGCTGGCGCAACGCGACGCCGGTTATATTCCCATGCTGATCGGCGCCCGCCGGTTGAACGGCGTGTTGGTGGCGGCCAAGGGCGGCGCTATTCGCCGGATTGGCGACTTGGCCGGGAAGTCCGTCGCCACCCCCGATCCATTGGCGCTCATGACCATGCTGGGCAAGACGTTGCTGCGCGCCCATGGGCTGGCGCCGGGGCGCGATGTGATGTTACGCCACTACTTGACCCACACGTCCGCGGCGTTATCCGTCCTTCGGGGGGAAAACGCCGCGGCGATCATCGGCCATGTATCGTTCGACCGTTTGCCGGCGGAAACGCGCCGCCGGCTGAGAGTGGTCGCGACAACGATCAAGGTGCCGCATATGCAATATATGGCGAGTCCCGCGTTGCCGCCTCGCGAGGTGGCGCGGCTGCGGCGAATCATGCTGGATTTCGTCGAAAAAACCTCCCAGGGGCGGGCGTTCATGAAGCGGTTCGGCGACGCCGGCGGCTGGCGGCGGCCGACGCAACGGGAGCTGGCGACGCTCGATCCTTACGCTCGGGAAGTTAGAACCTTGCTGAAAGCCGCGCCATGACGTTTTCTCCGCGGGATTTTTCGCTGCGCGCCAAGCTGGTGATGGCCAGCGTCGTGGTGGAAGTGTTCATGCTGACGATCCTGGTGGCCACCAATTTGTACGTGATGGAAAATCAGCTAAGGAGTCAGGCGCAGTTGCGTCTCGCGGAAGTCAGCGCCCTGTTGAACGCGTCTCTCGGCGCGCCGCTGGCGGAGCGGGATTATGGCGCGATGGACGAGGTGCTGAAGGAGGTGCGGCGCGAGCAGGGGATTCCCTATCTGATCTTGCTCGACCGCACCGGCAAGTCTATCGCCAGCAGCGGCTGGCCGGTGGGCCGGCCGCCGCCGAAGTTAAGCGCCGGCGATATTTTTTCCCACGACAACGAGACGGAGCGGTTTAATACGGCGATTCCGATTACGGTCGCCGGGCAAAATTATGGCCGGCTGCATTTTGGCGTATCGACGCATTTCCTGACGGAGGCGCGACAGACCTTGCTGCTCGACAGTTTGATTATCGCCAGCCTGGAAGTTTCGTTCTCCTTCGCCCTATTGGCGGGGTTGGGATTTTGGCTAACGCGCCATTTGGCGACCTTGACCCAGGCGAGCGAGTCGGTCGCGGCGGGAAATTTCAATGTGAATTTGCCGGTGAAGGCCAACGACGAGGTCGGACTGCTCACCGCTGCGTTTAATACCATGGCGGGGGCGATCCGCCTACGCATCGAGGCGCTGCAGCAAGCCGAGACAAAACAGCGCGAGTATTTGGATGAGGCCCGCCAGGAGCACGATCGGTTTTCCGCGCTGTTATCGACGATGAATCACGGTATTTTGTTTGTTTCCGCCGACGACCGGGTGCTGTATTTCAATCCCGCCTTCCTACGGATTTGGATGATTCCGGATAATGTGGATCTGACCGGCCGACCGGTGGAGGGCGTCATGGAGCGCTTTACGTCCTTGCTGATGCGGCCGGACGCTTTTGCGGCGTCGCTGATGCGGGCGGCGGCTAGCCGCGAAGCGAACGAGTCTTTCGACCTTCAGTTAACCGACGGCCGCACCGTGACGCAGCTCGCTTGCCCGGTGCACGACCGCGACCGCCATTTTATCGGACGGATGTGGGTTTACGAGGATATCACCCAGGATCGTCAGACCGCCGAGCAACTCATTTACCTGGCCGAACGGGATCCGCTGACGGGGCTGTCCAACCGCCACCACTTCCGCATGGAGTTGGAGCGGATGATTGTCAACACCGAGCACAGCACCACCGAAAACGGTGCGTTGCTGATGTTCGATGTGGACGAGTTTAAAGTGGTCAACGACACTTTCGGC
Source organism: Betaproteobacteria bacterium (assembly GCA_003519965.1). Classification (GTDB taxonomy): domain Bacteria; phylum Pseudomonadota; class Gammaproteobacteria; order Burkholderiales; family UBA9220; genus UBA9220. The sequence goes on along the minus strand of DOVS01000217.1, from coordinate 2,124 downwards.
CATCGGGTGGGCGACGCGATTTTGATTCGCATCGCCCGTGAAGTGGAGGTGCTGATCCGGCGCAACGCGACGTTTAGCCGGCTGGGAGGGGATGAGTTCGCACTCCTGGGGTTCGGCATGGACGAAACCGAGGCGTCGGAACTGGCGGATCAAGTGGTGCGCGCCGTTGCCCGGATTCCCTTCAATTTCGACGGACAGAATGTGCGCTTGACCGCCAGCGTCGGCATCGCCCTCTACCCCCAGCACGCCGCCACCGCCGAGGAACTGGTCGCCCATGCCGACGCCGCCATGTACCAAGCGAAGGAGTCGGGAAAGAATACCTGGCGGGTTTACCGCGCCGACCGGGAGGCGTCGCGCGCCATGGTGACGCGCCTCTCGTGGAACGACCGGATTAGCCGGGCGCTGGAAAATAACTTGCTGCAATTGCATTTCCAAGGCGTGTATCAGGCGGCCAGCACGACGCTGGCGCATGTGGAGGCGCTGGTGCGCATGATCGACGAGGACCGGCCGGATCAGCTGATTATGCCCGCCCATTTTATTCATTTCTCCGAGAAGAACGGTAGAATCCAGGAAATCGACCGCTGGGTGATCCGCGAAAGCGTCGCCCTGCTGGGGCGGTCGCCGTCGGTGCCGCCGGTGGCGGTGAATATATCCGGCCGCTCTTTCGACGACCCTTCGCTTCCCCGCTATATTTCCGAGCAATTGGCGCACTACGGCGTGGCGCCGGACCGGTTGCTGGTGGAGTTGACCGAAACGTCGGCGGTGACCGACTTGCACGACGCCCAGCGCTTTATCGAATCGCTGCATCAGACCGGGTGCAAGGTCTGCCTGGACGATTTCGGCACCGGTTTCGCCTCTTTCGCCTATCTTAAGCACTTGGACGCGGATATTCTAAAGATCGACGGTTTGTTTATCCGCGATTTACCCCGCGATGCGGACAATCAGGTGTTCGTTAAGGCGATTGTGGATGTGGCGCGGGGCATGGGGAAAGTCACGGTTGCCGAATTCGTGGAAAACGCCGAAATTCTGGCGATGCTGCAAGATTTCGGCGTCGATTACGTGCAGGGCTACCATTTGGATAAGCCGCAGCCTCATCACCCCGCGGTTTACGCGCCGTTGGCCGCCGGTTAGGCGGGCGCCGCGCTGGCCGCGCTGCGGGCGAACCGCGCCGCCAAATACGATCCGTTGAAGAAATGCTGATGCACCAGCCGGTACAGCAGGGCTTCGATTTCCTGCTCGTTCAGCGCGCCGAGGGTGGCGTATAAATCCTTGGCGATACGTGTGAAGGCGTCCAGCAGCAAGGGGTCGAAATGGCTGCCGCGGCCGGCGTGCAGAATCGCCATCGCCTCGTCGTAACGGTATGCATCCTTGTAGGGTCGCTTGGACGTGAGAGCGTCGAACACATCGACGATGGCGAACACGCGGGCGTTAAATGGAATTTCCTCGCCCTTCAGGCCGCGCATGTAACCGCTGCCGTCGTATTTCTCGTGGTGAAATTCCACGACTTCCCGCGCACCCTTCAGCAGCGCAGACTTGGCGATGATATCCACGCCGAGGGTGACGTGAGTGCGCATAACGCGGAATTCCTCGTCGTCGAGCTTGCCGGGCTTGAGTAAGATGGCGTCGCGGATGCCGATTTTCCCCACGTCGTGGAGAAAGGCGCCGGCGGTAAGTTCGCGAATTTGGGCGCTGGACGATCCCAGGGCTTCCGCCAGGCGAATCGCGTAAATCGTGACCCGGTAGTTATGGATATTGGTGTCGGAATCCCGTTTGGCGACGGCGCTGCCCAATACCTCCATGAGTTCGATGTTCGTTTTCAGCAAATTGGCGGAGAATTTAATCAACTCCCGGTTGAGAAAAATGATGAGCGGATACAGCGCGAGCGCGGTGACGAGCATGGCGGCGATGACCATGATTAGCGTGCGGGCGACGTCGTTGCGTACGCTGCGCCGGGTGGCCTCGTCCACGTGGTAAACGCCTTCGAAGTAGCCGGCCAGTTGCTTGGTTTCATCGTGAAGCGGCACCAGCACTTGCAGATAGAGCTTATCGCCGAGGTAAAACTTTTGATAATAAGTGGCGTTGCTTAGGGGAAAGCGGTGTTTGCGGCGGGTGAGTTCTTCTTCG
>DOVS01000325.1 GCA_003519965.1 Betaproteobacteria bacterium | reverse complement strand
AAGGCCGCCGCCGCCGCTGCCGCCGGCGCCGCCTACCTGATCCTGCCCGGCTGGATGGCCCGGCCGAGCGGCGTCTCGCCCGCCGCCGTTGCCGGGAAAACAAGGTTCGCCGGCAACGCGCGGCCGCCGGCGGCCGTTAGAACCGCCCCGCCGCTCGACGCCGCGGCGGCGGGTAAACACGCCGCGCCCATCCCGCACGCCTCGCCGGCAACGCCGCAACGCCGCCCCGCGATAGCGCCGGCAGCGGCCCTGCAAACGGCGGCGCCGCATCCTCCCGCGGCGAAACCGGCCAAACCGCACCCAGCGGCCATACGCCAAAACAAGACGGGCGCGCCGGTAGCGGAACACGCCGGCGGCGCGTCCGGCGTGCAAGCCATCCGCGCTGCGTGGCGGCAAACGCTAGCCGCCACCCACGGCTGGCTGATGCGAACACCGCCCAGCCATTACACCATCCAACTGATGATGGAATACGGCGCGAACGCGGTCATCGCTTGGAACACCCTCCACCGCATCAAAACGGTGCTCTCGAGCCGCGCCGTGTACGTCTACCCGACCCGCGCAAGCGGCAAGCCCGCGTTCAGTTTCGTCTATGGCGACTTTGCCACGGCCGCCGCCGCCAAAGCAGCGCGCACCCGGCTGCCGCCGGCTTATCAAGCCAATCTGCCCACGCTGCGCACGATAAAAGGCATCCGCGGCGAACTCCGCGCCAATGGCGTTCGCTTGCCCTCCGCAACCGCTATCCTCCTCATCAATCCCATAAAAAAGTCACCGGCCGATAATTAGAAAAACCGCCTATATGACTAATGCATATGGGGAAATTCGTCAGAATTTTTTCTGCTTCCGGGTAAAATCCCCTATACTTTTGCCCATGAAAAATCGTGCGTTCTTCTGGTTATGCGCGGCTGGCGCCCTATTACTCGCCGGCTGCGGCACGCAGCCCATCGCGCCATCCCCCGCCCATCTGCTGAAACGACCCGCACCGCCGGGACGCATCCCGCCGCCCGTCAAGCAAACCACCGTGCTGCCGCCGCCGGAGCCCCGCCCCAAAATGGAAACCTACAGCGTGGTGGTCAATGATGTGCCGGTCAAAGAGCTGCTGTTCGCTCTGGCGCGCGACGCCAAGCTCAATGTGGACATCGATCCCGGCATTCAGGGGGCCGTCACGCTCAACGCCATTCATCAAACCCTGCCACAGTTACTGGCGCGCATCGCCAATCAAGTGGATCTACGCTATACCGTGGACGGCCCCAATTTAGTCGTCAGACAAGATAAGCCCTACCTGAAAATTTATAAGGTGAATTATCTTAATATGTCGCGAGACACAACCAGCAACGTCAGCATCGCCACCCAAATCGCCACCGCCGGCGCCGGTAACGTGAGCGGCGGCGCATCTGGCGGCGGCAGCGCGTCCAACAACTCCACTACCTCGGTCACCGACATTTCCAACAACCGTTTCTGGCAAACCCTCGTACAAAATATCCAAGAGATCCTGGGTAAAGCCTCAACCCCGGCTCCGGCTTCAACCGCCACAACGCCGTCCGCGCCACCCGCCGCCACGCCGACGTCGGGAGGCGCGGCGGCCCCCGCAACACCGCCGCCGTCTCCGGCGCAGGGCGGCGATGCCGCCTCCGTCGTCATCGCCAACCCCGAGACCGGCATTCTCGCCGTGCGCGCCACCGCCCGCCAGCATCGGAAAATTCAGCGCTTCCTCGACCATGTATTGGCCAGCGCCAAACGCCAGGTGCTGATCGAGGCCACCATCGTGGAAGTGCAGCTTTCCGATAAATATCAACAGGGCATCAACTGGTCGGCGCTCAGCCGCGGCGGCAGCGGCTTTCAACTGACTCAGGCGCCTTTCCCGAGCAACGCCGCCCTGCCGTCCCAAACGCCCACGGGCAATGCCGCCACGGCCCCCGCGACCGGACTGTTCGCCCTTACCTATGCCGCGCCTAACTTCCGCTTCGGCAGCCTATCGGCCACCATCCATTTGCTGGAGTCGTTCGGTAAGGTAAAGGTGCTGTCCAGCCCGCAAGTCAGCGTGCTCAACAACCAAACAGCCTTACTCAAGGTGGTGGACAACCAAGTCTACTTCACCATTACCTCCCAGACCACGCCCGCCACCACCACCAGCGCCGCGCTCACGACCTACACCTCCGAACTGCACACGGTCCCGATCGGTTTCGTCATGAGCGTGACCCCGCAAATTGCCGGCGACGGTGAAGTCACGCTAAATGTGCGCCCCACCATTTCGCGCATTATCAATTACGTCGCCGACCCGAACCCCGCGCTGCGCGTCGCGCCCGACGGCTCCCCGTTGCAAAATCCGGTCAACAGTTATGTGCCGGTCATCCAAGCGCGGGAAATGGAGTCGGTCATCAAGGTCGCCAGCGGCCAAACGGCGATCATGGGGGGATTAATGCAGGATTCCTTGAACAACAACGACGACGCCGTGCCGGGACTGTCCAAACTCCCATTGATCGGCAAGGCGTTTTCTTACCGGAACGACAGCAATACCAAAACCGAACTGGTGATTTTCCTGCGTCCCCTGGTCATTAAGGAAGCCAGCTTGAATGGCGATTACCGCAATACGGGGATTACCCCGCCGGGAAAGGATTTTTTCGATAACACGGGCGGCGACGGGAAAACGCAGCCATGAGTCTGTTGATGGAGGCGCTGAAAAAAGCGGAACAGGCGAAAAAAAACGCCGGCGACGCCTCGGAGCCATCGCACAGCGATAGCGCCGAGGCAGGGCCGCCCCCGGATAAAGAAGACGGTGACGCGGCCCGCGCGCGCGCAGCGTCGCCGGAATGGGAGATCGACGCCAGCGTCGATACCGAAACGACGGCGGAACCCTCCGCTAACGCAACGGCCGCGGCCGATTTCCCCGCGATTGAATGGGAGCCTGCCTCTCCGCCGGCAAACGCCGCGTCCGCGCTGGACGAAAAAACACCGGAAACAATAGCGGAAGCGACGCCCGCCGGAGACGACGCCCCATTGGTTTCCACGGCGTCCGCCGAGACCGCGGCGGCGGACGCCGCCGCCCCGCTGGCGTTGGATGCGCCGCCGCCCGCAACTCCCGCGCCGCCGCAGGAATTGCCAACTGCAGCGTCTACGGCTATTCCAGCGCAAAACCCCCTACCCAGAGAAACGCCGCCCCCCGCGACGGCGCCCTCCCCTCCCCTGCAAGGGCGGCTCAAGCTGGCCAAAGAATTGTCCGCACTACAGCGGCTGGCGTGCACGGTGTTCGACGCCAAGCGCCGCACGGTTCCTCCAATCCGTTACCTGCTCGTCGGCATCGCGCTAATCGGCGCCGCCGCGACCGCCGGCGGCGCGATATATTTCTGGCAGGCATGGCGCCAATTGCACGCCATCCAGCCGCCGTTGGCGTTTACTCCGCCGCGCCCCGCGCCGGCTCCCCGCGCCCTCGCGCCTTCCCTGGCCGACGAAGCGGCGACAACCGGCGTCCCTGTCCCTCGTCCCGCCGCCGCGCCCGCGACGGCCCCGCCGCCTTCCACGGCGTCCGCCACGGTGGAAAAAACAGCGGCGAAAACGGCGCCGTCCGCACAACCGGCTCCCGCC
>DOVS01000075.1 GCA_003519965.1 Betaproteobacteria bacterium | reverse complement strand
GCAACCATGTCCGCGGCTTGCTCAGCGAAAGCCTGCAAAAAGACTACACCAAGGCGAACGAGAAGGAACTTGCCGGTCATTTGGAAAAATATGTTTTCCTATGACAACGCATAGCGGCCGACGATCTGATAGGCTGCGCCTCGACGACCCCGCCGCGACTGGACCAAAACGAACGTTGCAGCCGTCCAGTATATCGGATCGATACGGTCTTCCTCTCGTTGTTCGCCATTGGCTCGGCGCAGTAACGTGACATGCGGCAGAAACGGCCGGTCGTCGGCGTAAAAACCATTGTCGGCCAAGCGTTGTTGCAAGACGAACGCCAACGCGCCTAGCGGCGCCGGTTTTTCCGCTGGCGCCGCCCATACCAAGCGCTGACGCCGCCAGCCGCCGTAACGGTTCAACAACAGGGTAAACTTCCGGACGCTAACCGAGCGCGCCAAAGCATCCAGCGCGCCGAACCGCTCCATCGCCACCTCGCCGAGAAACACGAGCGTCAGATGCAACTGATCGGCCGGAACCGGCCTGCCGCCNNGAATCGACGGGCGGCATGGTAAAGGCGTTTTCTTACGGCGTCTTCCGGCCAGAGCGCGAAAAACATCCGCGCGGTTCTACGCTGCGGCGGCGGAACGCCGGATACCAACGCAACGCCCACCATTAATCAGCCAGCGCCAGTAGGCAAACCGCTTGAGCGGCGATCCCTTCGCCGCGGCCGGTAAATCCCAGTGCTTCGGTGGTCGTCGCCTTCACGTTGATCTGCGCCGCTTGCACACCTAAATCGGCGGCGATGTGACGCCGCATCGCGGGAATGTGCGGCGCCATTTTCGGCGCCTGGGCGATAATCGTCGCGTCCACATTTTCCACCCGCCATCCTTGGGCGGCGACCAGGCCCACCGTTTCGCGCAATAACGCACGGCTGTCGATCCCGCGATACTGGGGATTGCTATCTGGGAAATGAACGCCGATATCCCCCAACGCCGCCGCCCCTAACAACGCATCGCAAACGGCGTGCAGCAGCACGTCGGCGTCGGAATGACCGAGCAAGCCGCGCGCGTGGGGAATATCCACGCCGCCAATCACCAAACGGCGGCCCGCGACCAGACGATGTACATCGAATCCCTGGCCGATGCGCATTATTCCTCCATTTCCAGCTCGGTCGTGAGAATCATTTTAGCAACCAGCAAATCTTGCGGGTAAGTCACCTTAATATTGCGGTTATCGCTCGCCACCAGCTTAGGCTGATATCCTAACCGTTCGAGTGCTTGAGACTCATCGGTGAACGCCGCCGTCTCCTCTTGCTCCAGTGCTTGAAGCAGTAAACGGAAACGGAACATCTGCGGTGTCTGCGCCTGCCACAGGTTACGGCGCGCTTCGGTGCCGATCACCCGATGGGTCCGGTCGGCGCGCTTCAAGGTGTCCGCTACCGGTATCGCCAGCAGCCCTCCGACCTCGTCGTCGCCGATTCCCGCCAGTAACAAGTCTAAGTGCCCCTTGCCGATGCAAGGGCGGGCCGCATCGTGCACCATGATCCAATCGTCCGGGCCGATTCGATCGTGTATCGCCCGCAATCCATTCAGCACGCTCTCCGCGCGGGTTTCTCCGCCGCAAAACAGGGGCTCCAACCGAGAAGGCACATAAGGGCTGTCGACGTGCGCCCAGTAATGGTCGTCCGGCGCAAGCACCACGAACACCCGCTCGATAGGCGGATAATCGCATAGCGCGGATAATGCATGATGAATGAGCGGCTTATCGAATATCGGCAGATACTGCTTGGGAATACGGCTTTCCATCCGGGAACCGGTTCCCGCCGCCGGAACCAATGCATAATAATTCGCCATTTGCTTTGTCCCTCACTGATTTTCCGGGCTGCATGCGCCACTCGAATAACTTCTATAATGAAAATGGAGAGGCGCTTGAGAATGACTCAAGCACCTTTCCATTATAACTGCACTCCAGGGGAGGTTCATCATGGAACAGATTCGCCCCGCCGCCGTAGCGGGCGCGTTTTATCCGGGAGAAGGAAAAATCCTTTCCCAAGAAATAGACCGTTTGATCGCATCGGCCAGGCAGACCAGCCACGCCGACGTGGACGGCCGCGTACCCAAAGCGTTGGTGGCCCCTCACGCCGGCTATCGCTATTCCGGCCCTATCGCCGCCAGCGCCTATTCCCATTTAGCCAGCGGACGCGGCTGGATTCAACGAGTGGTGCTGCTCGGTCCGGCGCATCGCGTACCGGTGCGCGGCTTGGCGCTGCCAGACGCCGCTGGCTTCGCCACGCCGCTGGGCGTCATCCCCGTTGACCGCGAGGCGATCGCGGCCATTAGCGGCCTGCCGCAAGTCACCGTCAACGCGACAGCGCATGCCTGGGAGCATTCCCTGGAGGTGCAATTGCCCTTCTTGCAGGAAGTCTTGGGCGTCTTTACCCTGGTTCCGTTGGTCGTCGGCGACGCCACCGCGGAAGAGGTGGCGGAAGTGCTAGAGTGCTTATGGAATGGGAGCGAGACGCTACTCGTCGTGAGTTCGGACTTATCCCATTACCTACCCTACGACGCCGCCAGAAACGAGGATCACGCCACTGCCGAAGCCATCCTCAACCTCAGCGGGCCGCTGTCTCACGAGCAAGCCTGCGGCGGCGCCCCGCTGAACGGCCTGCTGCTGGCGGCGCGGCGACGCCATTTGCATCCCAAGCTGCTGGATTTACGCAACTCCGGCGATACTGCCGGCGACCATGCGAATGTCGTGGGCTATGGCGCCTTTGCCTTTTTCGAGGAAACCGCCCATGTTCACTAATGCACATGGGGACATCCTGCTGACTATCGCCCGCGCCGCCATTGCCCGGGCGCTGGGATTGAACGAGCCAACAGATGAAACTGCGGCATTGCTGCGGGAGCCGGGGGCCTGTTTCGTCACCCTCACCCGCGACGACGCCTTGCGCGGCTGCATCGGCAGCCTAGAAGCCTGCCGGCCGTTGATAGAAGACATCAAGGCCAATGCGGTCGCCGCCGCGTTGCGCGATCCGCGGTTTCCACCGCTCACGGCGGCAGAGCTGGAGTGCGTCTCGATAGAAGTCTCCTTGCTGTCTCCGCTGGAGCCGCTAGCTTACGCCAGCGAAGCCGAAGCCCTTAGCTTGCTGCGCCCTGGAATAGATGGCGTCGTGCTTCGATACGGCGACACCCACCGCGGCACATTTTTACCCCAAGTCTGGCAACAACTCGCGGAACCCGCCGCGTTCCTGGGGCATCTGAAAATCAAGGCAGGGCTAGCCGCGGATTTCTGGGCGCCGATGGTCGAATTATCGCGTTATACAGTCACGAAATGGAAAGAGCGAGATTATGAATGCGCCCCACGCCATCCCTGAAACGCCATATCCCGCCCGCTACTGGCGCTTCACCGGCGACGGCCGCATTCAATGCGAGCTTTGCCCCCGCGACTGCAAGCTGCGCGACGGTCAACGCGGTGCTTGCTTTGTCCGCCAGCGAATCGGCGACCAAATGGTGCTAACCACTTACGGCCGCTCTTCCGGATTTTGCGTCGACCCCATCGAGAAAAAGCCACTTAACCATTTTTACCCCGGCTCCCGCGTTTTCTCCTTTGGCACCGCCGGCTGCAATCTGGCGTGCAAATTCTGTCAAAACTGGGACATCAGTAAGTCGCACGACATAGACAGCCTAGCCGACGCCGCCTCGCCCGCCGAGATTGCCCGCACTGCCGCCCGCTACCATTGCAAGAGTGTCGCCTTTACCTATAACGACCCGGT
>DOVS01000010.1 GCA_003519965.1 Betaproteobacteria bacterium | reverse complement strand
TGCGCCGCCAAGCCTCGGCGGGAACGCCCTCTTCTCCTTATCGACCAGCATTTGGGCATTACCGGAAACGGATGCCCGCCCCTTTAAAAACGGATCGCGCAAGAATTAACCATCGACCTGAGATGGGGTTGCCATGTCGATGGGGGAATGGCTGACCTGCAACCTCAACAATCCGCAACCAAAGGAGATCGACATGGCCACAACGAAGAAACCAGGCGAGCAAGCCGTCGCCACCCTGTTAAACAAATTCGCCGTGGAATTAAACCGCGTAACGGAAGGCATGCGCGAGGCGGGCGTGGATGTCGGAAAACTACAAAACCTTGGCGAAGAAGTCGCCTCGGTGAATCAGGGATGCAACGGCATTTGCCGCAGCCTGGAAGATCTGGGCAAGCTGTCGGAGGTAGCGGTCAGCCGCGCCGCCAACGCCGCCGCCATTTACAATATCCGCCAATTCGACGAACTCACCAAGCTTGGCAAGCTAGACGTAGAGGCGGCTTCCTGCAATCAGGGTTGCAACGGTATTTGCGGCAGCGAAGCGGAAATCCAGACTATGGGCGAGATGTAACCGCCTGAAGGCATGGCTTAATGCAACGGCAAGGGCGCGAGCATCGCAACGTTCGCACCCTTTCCCGGTCTAATGATTCGCCCGAGGCCACCGAATGAAACTCTCCGACTATCATATCGTTTCCCCGCCGTTCTTCGACAAAACCCTCAATACCGCCAAACGCGTGATTTTCTCGGCGCGGACGGCGCAGGCGCGCACCTTGGACGAAGCGGCTTGGCAATTTTTGGAAACCCGGCGCTTCCATGAACTCCCGTCCCCCATGGTGGACGAACTGCGGGAAATCGAGTTTATCGTCCCGAAGGAAGAGGATGAGCTGCGCTTGGTTCTCGACCGCCATGACCAGGCCGCCCATGCCGATCCCGCCCTATACTTGGTCGTGCAACCCACGGCTTGGTGCCAGTTGGCCTGTGACTATTGCGGCCAATCCCACACCCGGCGGCAGCTAAGCCCGACGCATCAGGCGCGCTTTATTGCCGAAGCGCAGGAAAAACTCGCCGCGCACCCGTACCGTTACCTGCAAGTTTCCTGGTTTGGCGCGGAGCCGCTCGTCGGCATGTCGATCATCCGCCGGATGACACCGCAATTTCAGGCGCTGGCCGAACAATTCGGCGTGCGCTACGGATCCAAAATCGTCACCAACGGCATGCTATTGCGTCCCGACATCGCCACCGAACTGATTCAATCGCTGGGCGTCAAGCATATCGAAGTCACCTTGGACGGCGTCGGCGAAGCCCACGACGCGCGCCGCCCCACCAAGAAAGGCCAACATTCTTTCGAGCGGATATTCGCCAATGTCGCCGCCCTGGCGAAACGCGACGACCTGGAAGTAGAGCTCTCTATCCGCTGCAATGTGGACCGCCGCAACCGCGACAGCATCTCGCCCCTATTGCGCCGCCTAGCGGCGGAAGGCGTCCAGCGCCGCGTATTGTTTTATGTCGCTCCCGTTCATTCCTGGGGCAACGACGCGCACCGGGAATCGCTGACGGCGGAAGAATTCGCCCAATGGGAACTCCAATGGTTCGCCGAAATGATCGAGCTGGAGTTCCGGCTGCGGGTATTGCCGGGATTGAAAAAAGCCGTCTGCATGAGCGTTTCCCCCACCTCGACGCTCATCGACGCCAACGGCGAATTGTTCAACTGCACCGAAGCGTCCTACGTACCTGCCTACGGCAACCCCAACCGCTACGCCATCGGCGCCATCGCACACGGGGAACAACCGGGTAAGCGCGAACAACTCAGCCAGTTCAACACCCATATCCGCCAAGGAGAATACGCTTGTCATTCGTGCCGCATGCTGCCGGTATGCGGCGGCTGTTGCCCCAAGCTATGGAAAGAAGACATCAGCCCCTGCCCGATGCCGAAATACAACATCGAAAACCGCCTGCTGCTGCAATATTGTCTATCGCGGCAACAGCAAACCGCCCATTAAACCGATCGTATAGAAAACGAAACACAAACTATAATAGAGTTCAACGACGCCGGGAAAAACAACCCGGCCGGCGCCGTCGTTCCTAGCGTGCGGCCAGAAATCACCTGGGAATCCGCCCATGAAATGCTTTACCGCATTCGGCGTTATCGGCGTGCTCATTATCGCCGCCGCCCTACTCGTTATTTATTCCGGTGTAGTCAATGTCGCGGCGACCGCGCCCCACGCCGCCGCCACCCGCTGGGTGCTGCATACCGCCATGCGCGCATCGGTGCGGCGTCACGCCGAGAACGTTAAGGCCCCGTCATTGACCGACCCGCTGATGATACAGACTGGAATGCGCCACTACCGGGAAATGTGCATCGCTTGCCACGGCGCGCCAGGCGTCGAGCCCGGAGAAATCGCCCGTGGACTCGCCCCGGCGCCGCCCGATTTAGCGAAATCGGTTAGACACTGGAGCGCGCCGCAACTGTTCTGGATCATCAAGCACGGTGTCAACATGACGGGTATGCCCGCCTGGGGCCCCACCCATTCCGACGACGCGCTCTGGGCCATGGTTGCATTCCTCGAACGACTGCCCCGCCTATCGCCGGCGGACTACCAGCGCATGGTCAACGCCGTCCGAGACCTGCCGAGCGTGGAAAACGACGACCACAGCCATCGGCAGGGGCATGGGCACTAACGCCGGCGGCGGCGCGGGTGCGCCAAGCTAGCGCTATACCCGCGCGACGCGGTCTTTTCCCCGGCCCATGGCCGGCGCGTTCAAACAACGCGCCGCATGAAGCCAACGCCGCGGCGGCAGGCGCGATAACGGCAAACCGCCTTTCCGTTGCCGCCGGGGTTCGCGCCGCGCGCGAGCCGTCAGGGTTGTTGCGGTTTCTTTTCGGTATGCGCGGCGCTAACCTTCGTGGCCTTCTGCCGAGGCGGCGTGGACGGTTTAATCTTAACTGTAATGCTTTTCCCCATTTCCACCTTAATGAGGTTCGGGTAATCGAACGCGGCCCCATCCTCCGCATCCACAGCGCCCCCAATAATTCCGCCAAAAAGAACATTGCCGAAAGCCATTCCTTTAACCGACGATTTAACGTCCGCTAATCCCGGCTTCTCGCCTTTTTTCTTGCATTTCACATGTAAATCCTCAGCGCTGCGATGCACGGTGGCCGAGCCCGGCGTGGTCACGAACCAGGTTCCTTTATCGTTACTCAGCTTGCAATACGCACCGGTAATGTCTACGCCATTGGCCTCCGCCGCCACGGATAAGGGTTGATTGGTGCCATTCACGATGGACGCACAACCTGTCATCGCAAACAAGAGACAAGAAATCACAAAAATATTCTTCATTTTTATTGGCCTTTATTAATTTTATTTAATTTAAACGGGCTGCCTCCCCGGCAGCGTAGCCAGAGAAAAGCGGTCTCCGCACCCACCATAAAACAGCGCCCATGTTACCGAACATGGGCGCTCACGGAGCCACGAATCACATAACCATGGCGCCAATATAAGTATATTTTCTTCCTGCTGCAATTACCGGGCCGAAAAATCCACCACCAGCAGACCCCATGCGTCACGCCGGCGCCGTGTAAAAAAGAAAACAGGGAGCGGTCCATCGACAATCAAGACAAGCGGCGCTATTGGACCGCCGCACGGCGAAACGCGCCCCGTCATGAAGGGAAAGTTCACGGCGCCGGAACACGCCGGCAAAACCAAGGCCGCCGCCGGGCCATCTCTAGATGGCTAGGCAGCGGCTTTTTCTGGCGTGCGCACCGTGTATGTTGCGCCCGCAGACGCCGGCGAAACTAATTCGCCAACAGCGAAATATCCGGCGTCTGCGGCAAGCGCGGCGCTATTTCCTGGGGAAGCCGCCCGGTCAGGCTATTGAGGAAGGCGACGATATCCTTGACCTGGGCGCGGGTCAGCGTCTTGTCGAGTTGGGTTTTCGCCATCACCCGCACCGCTTCGTCCAAGGTCTTCACCGAACCGTTATTGAAATACGGGGCGGTAAGCGCCACGTTACGCCACGACTGGACATGCCACACATGCTTGTCCGTCTTCCGGTGCGTGACATTATAACGTCCCAAATCCGCCATGAGATGGTATTTCTT
>DOVS01000095.1 GCA_003519965.1 Betaproteobacteria bacterium | reverse complement strand
CGCCCCCGCCTTGCCCAAGCCCGCTGCGCAGCAGAAGCCCGCGCCGGCTAAATCCGCCGCCCCCGCCAAGCCCGCCGCACGCCGCGCCATTCCCAAAGCGGTCGACGCCGACGCCGGCGAGGATTGGGCCGAGTTTTAAACGCCGCCGGCCGGATGACTCTTCACTGTGAAAGGACGATGACTATGCAAGTTTCCGAGGAAGGCGGCGATCTCGCCGCCAGCGACGCCGGTCAGGAGTTCTTGACCTTCTCCTTGGGCAACGAGGAGTATGGCATCGATATTTTGAAGGTGCAGGAGATCCGCGGCTACGATTCCGTCACCCAAATCGCCAACGCCCCCGAGTTTATTAAGGGGGTGATTAATCTGCGCGGCATTATCGTTCCCATCGTCGATATGCGCATTAAGTTTAATCTCGGCCAGGCCGACTATACCGGCACCACGGTGGTGATTATCCTCAATATCGCCGACCGCGTGATCGGCATGGTGGTGGACGCCGTCTCCGATGTGCTCACGTTGCAGGCCCAGGAGATTAAGGCCCCCCCAGAGTTCGGCTCGGCCATCGACACCCGGTATGTCACCGGCGTCGGCGCCGTCGATGACCGTATGCTGATTCTGATCGATATCGAGCGCCTTCTCGCCAGCGACGATATGGCGCTGTTCGATCGGGTCTCCGCCTGAAGATCAAGACACCGCAACACTTGGCGGTAGGGCGTTTTCTTTGCGGCGTTTCGCGCCGCCGCCGTGCAAAATATGACAAAATAAGCCCCTGAAACAACTTTCCTTGGCAAGTGTGTAAAGGGCGATGGATATCCAAGCATTAATTCTGCGGTTAACCGCGTATCTGGCGAGAAATTTGTGGATCGCGGAAGTTTTTATTGTTGTGTTTCTGGTGCTGCTCGCCAACTTGGTCGCGCGGCGCCTGCTCAACCGGCTGTATCGTAAGCTTCAGCGCACCGAGAACCCTTGGGATGACGCGCTAATCGACGCGCTGCGCAAGCCGGTTGCGTTGCTGATCTGGATCACCGGCATTACGTTCGCGGCCCGCATTGTCGGCCAGGAAACCGGCGCCGCTATTTTCGAGGCGATCGTCCCGCTACGCGATCTCGGCGTTGTGGTCACCATGACGTGGTTTCTGGTGCGGCTGGTTAAGCGCGTCGAAACCAGCATCATTACGCATCGCCAGCAGCTCGGCAAGCGCGTAGACCGCACCGCGGTAGAAGCGGTCAGCAAGCTGGCGCGGGCCGCCGCGATTATCACCGGCACGCTGGTCGCGCTGCAAACCTTGGGCTACAGTATTTCCGGGGTGCTGGCGTTCGGCGGCATCGGCGGCGTCGCCATCGGCTTCGCTTCCAAGGATTTGCTCGCTAATTTCTTCGGCGGACTCATTCTGTATCTCGACCGGCCCTTCATCACCGGCGACTGGATCCGCTCTCCCGACCGCGATATCGAAGGCACCGTGGAGCATATCGGCTGGCGCTTGACGTTGATCCGTACGTTCGATAAACGCCCGCTGTATGTGCCTAACTCGACCTTCGCCAACATCGCGGTGGAAAATCCCTCGCGCATGACGCACCGCCGCATTTACGAAACCGTCGGCATTCGCTACGACGACGCCGGTAAAATAGCCGCCATTGTCCGCGAAGTGAAGGAGATGCTGATTAATCATCCGGCAATCGACGAAGCGCAAACGCTGATGGTTAATTTCACCACCTTTGCCCCTTCGTCCCTGGACTTTTTTATTTATGCCTTCACCCATACCACGGCGTGGGCGGAATTCCACGAAATCAAGCAAGATGTTTTGTTGCAAATCAATCGGATCATCGCCGACCACGGCGCTGAAATCGCTTTCCCCACCTCGACGCTCCATGTGCCGGAAGGGGTAACGCTGCTGGGCGCTTCCACCGACGATAACGCGAGAAGCGTCCCATGAACTCCCTCCGCCCGATCGCCGACCGGATGCGGAAAATCCAGCCGTTCCATGTCATGGAAATAATGACGCGCACTCGGGCGCTGGAGGCAGAGGGCCGCTCGATTATCCACATGGAAATCGGCGAGCCGGACTTCCCGACCCCCGCCCCGGTCACCGAGGCGGCGGCGCGGGCGATCCGCGAAACCGCGATGCATTATACGCTGTCGCTGGGCTTACCGGCTCTGCGCCAGGCAATTGCCGCCTTCTATCGCGACCGGTACGGCGTGGACGTTCCCGCGTCCCGGATTATCGTGACGCCCGGCGCTTCCGGCGCGCTGCTGCTCACGGCGGGGGTTCTGCTCAATCCCGGCGACCAGGTGCTGATGGCCGATCCCGGCTATCCTTGCAACCGCCACTTTGTGCATTNNCGTCCACCGCTTATCAACTCACGCCCGAACTCGTCGCCGCCCATTGGACGAAAAATACCGTCGCGGTGCTGCTTGCTTCCCCATCCAACCCTACCGGCACGCTGATCGACCAACGAACACTGGCGGCCATCGCCCGTTTCGTGGAAAGCCGCGGCGGCAAGTTGATCGTCGATGAAATTTACCATGGTCTGGTGTACGACACCGGTGCACCGACGGTGCTGGCGGTTAGCGACCAAGCCTTCGTCGTCAATAGTTTCTCCAAATATTTCAATATGACTGGCTGGCGCCTCGGCTGGGTGGTGGCGCCGGAAAGCCATATTCGCGCGGCGGACGTGCTGCAACAAAATTTGTTCATCGCCGCCTCCACGCCGGCGCAGTATGCAGCGCTGGCGGCCTTCCTCCCGGAAACCCTCGCCATCCTAGAAGCGCGGCGGCAAGAATTCCAGCGCCGCCGCGATTATCTATTGCCGGCATTGCGCGAGCTGGGATTCGACATTCCCTGCACGCCGCAAGGCGCTTTTTATCTGTACGCCAATTGCGCGCGCTTCACCGCCGATAGCCAAGCGTTCGCCCTGGACGTTCTCGAACAAACGGGCGTCGCCATCACCCCCGGCCTGGACTTTGGCGCTCACGCCCCGGAAAAACATGTGCGCTTCGCCTATACGACGTCCTTGGATAAGCTGCGGGAGGGTGTGCGGCGGTTGCAGGCATTTCTCGCGCACTAGCGCCTTATCGCTGGCCGCAGGCAAGGCGCGCCTTGCGAATGGCCGCGCCCCGAGACAATGAATAATATACTATGATAAGGAGGGCGTTTCGTACCGCCCCCCTCGGAATCAGGGGAGTCCGCCTCATGGTTAACTGCCCAACGACACTCGCGCAATGCCTGACAATAGGAGACAAAACATGGCCAGCTTTCAAAAGATCGTTGCAATGTTTTTTGCCGGTAGCGTAGCACTCGCGATGGGGAGCGCCCCCGCCATGGCCGGCATGGGGACGGCCAAACCCAATCCGCACAACCCTTGCGGCGCCATGGCGAAGAATCCTTGCACGGCAAAAGGAAAAATAGATGCAAAACGGCTCACCCGCCCTGCCGGGACCCATCTAATGAAAGGACGGCATCGCGTATTGGTCAAGGAAGGACGGCGCTTATGGCATGATAAGTCGTTAAGCACCAATGGACTATCCTGCAATAGCTGCCACCATAACCACGCCGCGTTCCGCGCCACCTTCGCCAAGCCCTATCCCCATTACGTCGCGATGCCTCACCAGCAAGCCGGGATGAAAAAAGTCAGTCTGGACGAAATGATCCAATTCTGTATGGTTTCTCCCATGGCCGCCAAGCCGTTGCCGTGGAATTCCCGCAAACTCGCCGCGCTCACCGCCTACACGGAAACCGTGCAAAAAAGCTTCAAGCCGCCAGTCGGCGGAATGAAGGGAAAAAATCCTTGCCATCCGGGCGCAATGGAGAAAATGCACAACCCTTGCCACCCCAAGATGGTTAATCCCTGCGCGCCTAAAGCAGCCAACCCTTGCGCGCCTAAGCATTAACCGCCAGGCGCCGAGGGAAAACTATGCGGCGTCGCATTCGTTTTCTCCTCGGCGCCGTCGTTTTCTTGCTCCTTGCGGATACGGCCGGAGGCGCGCCGCCCCACCCCCTACCCAACAGCAAGCAACAAATTGCGCAGTTTCTCTCTTGGTATTGGGCGCGCCCTTTGCAGGCGCAAGGCAAGGCGCCAAGCCGTTTCAGCCCATTGGAAGCATCCCTCGCGCCGCACGCATGCGGTACGTGCCATACCAGCCAATACGCCGGCTGGAAAACAAGCCGCCATCACCAGGCGATGGGGCCGGGGATTCTCGGCCAACTCGTCGATNNGCCGCCGCACGCGACAGCGGCGCGGCAATCGTGTCTGCATTGCCACGCGCCCCTGAAAGAACAGGCGATCAATTTAACCGCCGCGATATCCGCATTGCCGCCTAAACCTTTCGCCGAAATCCCCGGTAAACACAGCATCAAACCCTTTTACCAGCAGGGTGTGGTCTGCGCGGCGTGCCACGTGCGCCATAATCAACGCTTTGGTCCGCCGCGGCGCGACGGCGCGCTCGCCGCCGACACCCCTGGCTTGCCCCACGGCGGATGGGTCGGCGCACCGGCGTTCGAGGATTCCCGCTTCTGCGCGGCTTGCCATCAATTCGGCGCGGACGGCTATGCGCTCGACGGGAAGCGCCTAGAGAACACCTATGAAGAATGGCGTGCAAGCCGCTACGCCCGCCAGGGAATCAGCTGCCAACGCTGCCATATGCCGGATAGGAAGCACCTGTGGCGCGGCATACACGATCCCGCCATGGTGCGTAAAGGACTGACCATCGACACGGCTGGCCCGGTGATCGAAAACGGCCGGGTCTCCGCCCGTTTGACGGTTAAAAGCACCTGGATCGGCCATGATTTTCCGACGTATGTCAC
>DOVS01000351.1 GCA_003519965.1 Betaproteobacteria bacterium | reverse complement strand
GTCATCGTGCGTGCGGCCTGCCTCCAAGATTACGACCATGCTATTCTTAATTCAGCCTGCATGTTGCTTCAAGATCGTAGTTGCTCAGCCACTTCAGCGGGTGTTTTGTAACCCGGCATGGAGCATGGGTCGGCACCCATTGTAATCGGTTCGCCATTGCTGAATCACAACCTCGTACAAATCAATGCAAATCAATGGGGTCGGACTCGATTGATCCTGCGATGTCTTACCCGATAAAACCACGGTGGAGATTAATATTCCTTCCCACCCTTTAGCTAAGCATTTTTTATTACGCAATCCCTAACCCCCTCACGCACTACGTAGACCCATTAAACGATATTAAATAGGCTAAAAAGCCCATACAGGGGTATAGGTACGCCTCTTCAAACACCTCAAAACCGCCATCGGACATATTTTGCGATTGATATAAAGTGAAATGTTCAGATTTCAATATGCGTTGCTCTCCGGTAATAATTTCCTCTACCGGACAATGCACATCATTTACCGAAAACTGTGGTTTTCCCAAAAAATGCTTGTAGTTAACTTCAGCGACCTTGGTCTCTTTTTCATAAAAACAAACGGTCGTTAACCATGCAAAAATTCCATATTGCTTTAATTGCGGCGGAACCGCATAAAGTATCATTCGATTAGAAATTTTATTTCTAAATTCAAATCGATTCATTCCAACATGCGTTGCTATAATTTCATCGCCACTTGGAATTAAACGGATAATGTTCGTGGGTGTTTCATGACGCAGTATTAAATGTTTTTCGTATTGTTTTAGAATTCCTCCCATTTTATCCATATTCCAATCCTCGACAGCGATTATGCGTCCACCTTACTTTTTCAGCCAAAAAATCAAAGTATCAGATCGCCCATTAACCGGCCTCGCAATGGCTGTTTCACTTCATTCTATTTATTGCCTAACGCCAAATTCAGCAGCGGCGCCAACCCTTGGCCGGGACATCGTGTATGCGGATTATTTTGCATAAAGCGCTGTTGCATTGAGCCAATCTTCAAACGACAATAATTCTGGATTTTCTTCTCTTAACGATTTTAAATCGGCATGCCAACCATCTTCCGCATAAAATGCGAACACTTGCCGCATCATTCTAGGAAGAATACGCTTTACAAATCCCGGTATCTTCATGGGCGACATTTTTATATTTTTCACTTGTTCAATCTTTTCGAATACGTCATTTAAGGTTAATTCATCCCCTGCTATTTCAGTCTCTTTACCTATGTAGTGAGCAGGATTGCTAATAGCAATTTCTGCGAATTTCCCTATGTCCCGAAGGGAGATTAACTGGAATTTTTTCGATTCTGGAAGATAGAGCTTCAACAACCCGCTGATAAGCCTTATAGATTTAGGATTTGCAAATCCGTCCATAAAGCCAGCCGGGCGAAGCACAGTATATAGTTTGCCAAGTTTTCGAAGATATTCTTCTATTTCTCTTTTGTAGCAAAAATGATCTACTTTTGAATACCGATCAACTCCACCAACTGAACTATAAATGATGTGCTCGAGATTCGATTCTTTTGCCGCCTCTAACAATGCCTTGCCAAAATTTATGGATTCCTTTGAAAACGGCAAAGCAAAGAATAACCCGTAAGCATTGCTATATAAATTTCTGAGCGAATCTTTACTTCTCAAATCGCCTGTGAATATTTCAACAGGACTGTCATGCAATACCTCATTAATTCTTTTCGCATTTCTTACTAACGCCCTGATATTATAATCTTTATTTATTAGACTCTTTATTACAGACTGGCCTTGTCTACCTGTTGCGCCAACGACAACTATTAATTTATTTTTCATTTACCCCCTTTTTTATTACACATCACGACAAATAGACATTCCCAAGAAACGACAGGAAAAGCACCGCCGAGGAAAACGATCTGAAACCTTGTCCATAATGAATTGAATATTAGGATTATTATGAATAATAGTGCGCCCTAAGTCTTTGGGAAAGAGCGCCGAGGGAATTCTCCCAGGTTACCCGGCCCGGTACACGAGGAGCTGGGGTAGCGTACTATAGTTTCCGAAACAGCGACATCCGCCCCTTCGTCCCCGCTGAGCCGCAATTACGCGACCACCGCAATCACCGCTGCCGCGATGACTACGGCAGTATGGAATCAATGAGGTCGGACTCGATTGATGCCGAGTGCGTCGAGGAAAATCTGGCCAGAGGCCTCGAATCGATAGTCCGGCTAACGGCCCTAGGCCACCGCAAAAAATCAATCGAGTCTGACCCTATTGATCCCTCTATAGGATTTTAGACTCCATTGATCTTGCGTTGATCAGGATTGATTCAGTCCGATACCCTAGCGTGTGGGGTTCCCCTTTTCTCTTTCATCTGCGAGAATTGCACCAACTTAGAATCAGACTAAATAGGATCAAACAGATGAAATGGTTACTTAGGCTTTTCTTCAAAACGTTACGCGCCGCACTCGGCCCCCTGCTGCTGGCGGGGAACTGGCTGACCACGCCCAAGGGCGTCGTCCGCCCGGAAACCGAACAGCGCGCGCTGGACGAACTCACCGGCAGCCTGACCCTCTACCAATTCAATACCTGCCCGTTCTGCATCAAGGTCCGGCGCGCCATCAAACGCCTGTCGCTGCGCATCGAGACCCGCGATGCGCGACGCAACCCGCAACACCGCGAAGAGCTGCTGCAAGGCGGCGGCCAGATCAAGGTGCCCTGCCTGAAAATCGTCGACGATCAGGGCAACGCTACCTGGCTGTACGAATCGAACGACATCATCGCCCACCTGCAAGACCGTTACGCACAGACCGAGTCGGCCTAGGCGGAGAAATACAAAAGCCTGTTATCCGCGAATGAACGCGAATAAGAGTGAATAAAGCCGGTCTCATGCAAAGGCGCTAAGGCGTTTATGCCCTTTAGGGCGCAAAGAAAAACCGCTGCCACAGAAAACACCGAGGGCACAGCGGTTTTGAATGTATGGCGTTACCCGTTCGACGCCGCCGAGCACCGCCGCCATTTCGAGGGGAAGCGGGCCGCCTGTTTGAGCGCAGCGACAAATCGGCAGGATTGCCGATTTGCACAGCCATGGGCTGCCCGAAGGGCGAGGCACATGGACGTGCCGAGTGCATTCGGCCCGCGCTCAAAATGGCAAGGAGCGCAGGGAGCCGCGCAGCGGCAAGTCGCCGGGGCGTTTCTTTGGGCGCTTTCTTGCCGCACAAGAAAACACCTCGCCTGCGGGTGCGGGAGCCCACTTACGAAGACACACGGTGGAGCCGCACAAAATCAGCGAATCAGATCAACTTAGCCTTAAATAATTCACGTCATTTGTGGACAATGATTACTCCGCCGGCCAGTACGGGGTGGCGATGCCTTCGCCGAGGTCGGCTGCGATCAGGCGTTTTCTCACCTCCAGCAACTTCTCGATCAGCGCCGGTTCAGCCTTTTCGTAGGCCTCGGCGTCGGGCGCGCGTTTGACCACCACGCCGAGCAGTTCGGTGATGGCGTTGCCGATCGAGTTTTGGCTGATGGTGACGATCAACTTGCCGTTGTCATTGCGGTAAATGAGCTGCTTGAAGGCCGGCTGCCAGCGGATCGCGTTAGCGTACTTGGCGTCGACGATGCAGCGGTCGCGGACCATTTTCGCCGCCTTGAGGAAATCGTTGTTGAACAGCAGCTTCTCCTCGATCCGCTCGGGAAAATAGGCGCGCTTCGGCATCGGTGCGTTGCGCGTCGAGACCTGGGTGAAGAAGGTGCGGTAGAAGTCGATGAAGCCCTTGAGAATCATGTCGTACTCCTTCCAGAAGCGCACCTCCTTGAGCGCCTCCACCCCGCCCGGGATCTCCCAGGCCGGCAGTCCCTGCGGGTAGCCGGTCAGGACGATGCGGCAGGAGCCGTCGTTGCACGGCCGCAGGATGTGGAAATCGAGTTCGTCGAAGAAAGCGCGGTAGACGTCGCGCATATGCGCCTGGAACAGGCTGTGCTGACCGCCGTCGGTGAGATTCGGGTTGTCGGTGTCGGCGAACGGCGCCTCGCGCAGCATCGCCTTGTCGAACACCATGAAGTGGTTGTGCAGCATGCGGATGCTCGGCACCCCGGGCGCGGTCAGCGGCCAGGTGGCGTCGAGGCTCGCCTCGCCGGCCAGCACCAGCCACTGCTCGGGATCGGGATACTGCTCCAGCATGTACTCGATGATGATCTGGTTCATGCGGCTCCACACGTGCCGCACGTTGTCCGGCACCTGGGTGCGCCGCACCGGCCGTCCCAGCGGATCGAGAATGCACTGCGAGGTATTGTAGATGATCGAGGTGTCGAACTCGTTGCTGTGGCCAAGCGCCTTGCGGTAGAGCAACAGGTTCTCGGGATTGCTCAACAGACCGTTGTTATGCACCAGGTCATTGAGGTTCTCTGCGCTGTTGAAGAACTCGTTGGGCGCCATCCCTTCGGGAACATCCAGCGGGATAGGGCGGAACGGGGTCATAATCTCTCTTGGACCATATTGCATCATGCTAATACCTCGGGATCACGCTTTAGGCTTATTAAGCCAAGAAAACAAAAAAAACCATGGTCGAAAATAGCGGGGCGCGCTGCGCTGTAAGCGCGGCCCGCCTGTTATTGGTCCGGCCCAAGCGACCGCGAGGCGTGGCCGGCTCCATCGCTTAATTAAAGGCGTTTAGTCGCCAACAGTCGGTTTTTATCGATACCGGTTTCCAACTTCAGAAACCGATCAGACGGGCGCCGCCCTCTTAGGCAAGGTCTCGTGAACCTGCCCGACGGCGGCGAGGGCGTCTTCCAATTTCTCTTCACTATTTAGCGCCCGGCGCATTGAGTCTCCAGGATCAAAGTCATCCGCTTGGAGTATCTTGATCACACCGGCCGATCTCCTGCCGGACGAAAACGCCGCTGCCGATGGGAGCAACCCGTCATTCCGCAGTAGCTCCCATCATAACGCTGGCGCAATGGTACGGTGATCGGCGAGTCATTGTCAAAAGCGAGGAGAGGCGAAAATGCACGATAACATCCGCCTCGCACGCCATTCGCTCAGGATAAGCATCACCGCTGCCGCGATTACTACGACAGTGGCCCGGGAATTGGAGTAAAATCCGGCTTCCGTCTTCTTAGTCCGCAGTGAAATCAAATGCCCAATCCTGCTGTCGCCCCCGCCCTATGGCGGCGCTTATTCAGTATTGTTTACGACCTGCTGCTGCTTATGTCGTTAATATTGCTTGCCGGTTTTATTTTCATCGGCATCACCCATGGCAGACAAACGCCGCTAATCCGGGCCATTTACCAAACCTACCTCTTTAGCGTTATCGGCGCCTATTATTTGTGGTTCTGGCTGCACGGCGGCCAAACGCTGCCGATGAAAGCCTGGAGAATTCGGTTGGTCGCCGCCGACGGCGGTGCGTTGCGTCCCCGTCAGGCGTTCATCCGCTTCCTCGCCGCCTGGTTGTCTCTGGCCGGGATTGGTATTTTATGGGCGTTCGTTGACCGGGATCGCCAGTTCCTCCACGACCGGCTGGCGAACACCCGCCTGGTTACCGTTCCCCGCAGCTAAGCCGGGCATTCCGCCGGAACACGGAAAAAATAGAAACGCGCCACCGCTCTTCCCTTCCTCGCGGAAACCGATGCAGGCGCGCCGCAGTTTCCCCTCATGCGCCTCTTCTCGCCGCTGAACATTGCTGGATCCCGCGTTCGGACTAACGCCGCTCCTGCCACCAGATAATGCCTAGCGCAAGCAACAAAAAAGCAAAGGAAGGAAAGATCGCGCTAAATGCCGGCGGCCAGTTCTTGAGCAATCCCAGGTGAGCGAAAATCCGGTTAAGCAAGTGAAATGTCAGTCCCACCATGATGCCCGTAAAGATTTTTGCGCTCACCCCGCCGCCGCGATTGATCCGTAGGGAAAACGGCAACGCCAGCAGCAGCATCACTAGCGTAGCGAAGGGATAGACCAGCTTGCCCCACATAGCAATTGCATAGCGGGTGGTGCGCTGGTGATTTTCCCGCAAATGCTGAACGTAACTGTAGAGATTCCATGCCGACATTTGCTCGGGCACCACCAGCAGCACGCTCAATAAATCGGGGGTGAGCACCGATAGCCACTTGGCCTGGGGAATTTTAACCACCTCGGTCTTGTCCTTGCCGAAACGGGTCTCCACCACATCCAACAAGCGCCATTCATTATCCGCGAGATAAACGCCCTTATCGGCGAAACGAATGGACTGTAAATGATAGGCAGAGGAAAACTGGTAGATTTTCACGCCAATCAAGGTCGTGTCCGGCAACATCTCCCGGATATTGATAAAACTGGTCGCGTCCTTCACCCACAAGCCGGAGCGAAAATCCTGCGCCACCACCGAGCTCGTCGCCTTTAGTTTGAATTGTTGGGCGGCGCGCTCGCTGACCGGCGCGATGAATTCACCGAAAACGATGGTCAGCAAGACAAACAGTACGCCGGTTTTAAGCATTGAAGCCGCCAAGTCGCGCACCGACACGCCCGACGCCCGCATCACCGTCAATTCGGAATGGACGACCAACTGAGACAGCGCGAAAACCGCGCCAATCAGGGTGGCAATGGGAAACAATTCATAGACATGCCCCGGCAAGCTGAGCAAAACGTACACCACGATCTTGGATAAATCGTAATGTCCCTTGCCGAGATCGCCCAGCTCATGAATAAAGTCGAAAAAGCCGAATAGCATGAGCAAGGCCGCCAGCACCAGAAACGTGCTGCTGAGTAGCTCACGAGCCAAGTAGCGATGCAGGATTTTCATTTGCCCTTCAGGAAGAAGAACAGGCCATGGACGCTTAGGCGGTGGAAAAATAAGAGCAGCAGCATTCCCACCATGATTAAGTGAACACCTAATAGCCCCATGGGGAAGCCGAGTTTTCCCTGCGCAACCCACGCCTGGGATATGCTAATGAAGTTGCTGTAAATCATGTAAATCAGGACGGCGAAAATCAAGTTCATCGACCGCCCGGCGCGTGGATTGACAAAGCTGAGCGGAATCGCCAGCAATGCGAGAATCAGCGCGCTGATCGGCAAACCTAATCGCCACAACAGTTCGCCGTGATTAGCCGGCGTCGGGCGCACCAACAACTGCAAGGTGGATTTCGCCTTGGTCGTAAACGCCGCGTATTTCGCCTCGAAAGGTTGAATACGCACCGCGTAGCGGCCAAACTCCATAATTTTATACCCCGGATTGCCCGGTATGCCTTGGTAACGCCGTCCATTCAACAACACCATGAATTTATCGCCGTTTTTTGCGATCTCTTGATAGCCGTCCTGGGCGACGAGTACGCCTAGCTTATGGTGCTCCATCGACTGCATGAAAATATTACCGAACGTATTTTTCTTTTTATTGAATTTTTCCACGAAATACACGGTGCTGGAACGCTGGGATTCCTTGAAGATACCCGGCATGACGGTGGAAACATCGTCACGATTCTCCAATTGGCGCTTGTATTCCGAACTCTGCTGCAACGCCCAGGGGGCTAAAAGCAAGCTGACCGCCGCGATCACCACGACAATGGGCACGGAAAAATACAAAACCGGACGCATCCAAGCAGCGAGGCTCACTCCAGAACTAAACCATACCGCCATTTCACTGTCGCGATAACAACGGGTTAACGTCACTAAAATCGCAACGAACAAAGTCAGCGACAAAACGATGGGCAAATAAGAGATTAAATTAAATCCCAGAAAAGCCGCCACCGCGCCGCCGGTAATAATGCCGCTGGCGGCCTCGCCAAGAAAGCGCACCACGAGAATAGTGACGATAACGGAGACCAACACCAAAAAAACCGTGACGGCCGCTACCGTTAGTTCACGATATAAAGCGCGACGAAATATCATTTTTAGGTTTTTTTGACTTCCACGGCAAAATCCCCGGATAATCCCGGCTGAAGGAAATTATTTGGAAACAAGCGTCATCCATCGCATCGTCTGAAGAATTACGCTTTAAGGAGTTAAAAGGTGGAATTTAGCATAAAAAGCGGCAGCCCAGAAAAACAACGCACCGCCTGCCTGGTGGTGGGTGTCTTTGAACCGCGCAAGGTGAGCCTAGCGGGCGATATGATCGACCGCGTGTCCAACGGTTATTTGAGCGACATTCTGCGCCGCGGCGACATGGAGGGCAAGGCCGGCACCACGCTACTGTTACATAACGTGCCCAACACCCTATGCGATCGCATGCTGCTGGTGGGGTTGGGAAAGGAGCGTGAATTCAAGGATAACGAGTACCGCAAGGCAGTCGCCACCGCCGTCAAGACCTTGAATGAAACCGGCTCCATGGACGCCTCGTTTTATCTGACTGAATTGCCGGTCAAACGCCGCGAGCTCGCTTGGAAGGTCGAGCAAGCGGTGATCGGCGCCATGGAGACCGTCTATCGCTTCGCTCAGCTCAAAAGCCGGCAAGACGAAGCGCGGCGTCCGTTGCGCAAGATCATCCTCAATGTTTCCCGGCGCAACGAACTAGCCGCCGGCGAGCAAGCGATGCATCATGGTTTAGCGATCGCCGGCGGAATGCGGATCGCCAAGGATCTCGCCAACCTTCCCGGCAACGTCTGCACTCCCGCCTACTTGGCGGAACAGGCGGAACAGCTTGCCAAGCGCCACGGCTTGAAAAGCGACGTGCTGGAGCGCGCCGATATGGAGAAACTCGGCATGGGCGCCCTGCTCTCTGTCGCGCGCGGCAGCATTCAACCGCCAAAGTTCATCGTGCTGCACTACTCCGGCGGTGAAAAAGGGGCGAAGCCGGTGGTTCTCGTCGGTAAGGGCGTCACTTTCGACGCCGGCGGCATTTCCCTTAAACCGCCCGCCGACATGGACGAAATGAAATACGACATGAGCGGCGCCGCAAGCGCCATCGGGACCATCCACGCGGCGGCCGAACTCAAACTGCCGCTCAATGTCGTCGCCATTATTCCCAGTTGCGAGAATCTGCCGGACGGCAACGCCAATAAACCCGGCGATATTGTGACCAGCCTTTCCGGCCAGACGATCGAAGTGCTGAATACGGACGCGGAAGGACGGCTGATTTTATGCGACGCCCTGACTTACGCCGAACGTTTCGACCCGGAAACGGTCGTGGATATCGCCACCCTGACCGGCGCTTGCGTGATCGCCCTTGGCAACCACGCCTCCGGCCTGCTAGCCAACGACGACACCTTGGCGCGGGCATTGCTCCGGGCCGGCGAGCATGCCGGCGACCGCGCTTGGCAATTACCGTTGTGGGACGATTACCAAGAACAGTTAAACAGTAACTTCGCCGACATCGCCAACATCGGTGGACGCGCGGGCGGAACCATTACGGCGGCGTGCTTTTTATCGCGCTTTACCAAAAAATACGACTGGGCGCATCTCGACATTGCCGGCACCGCCTACAAAAGCGGGAAGGAGAAAGGCGGCACCGGCCGACCAGTGCCGCTACTCACCCACTTCTTGATCGAGCGCGCCGCCGAGGAAAAACGCAAACACAAGGAAATCTGAGCATTCCGCGGCGCCTTGGCGGACAGCGCCGATGACGGAAATTGACTTTTACACCCATGTAGCGGACAAATACCCAGTCGTGCGCACGCTGTGCGCCAAGGCGTTAGCACAGGAAATGCGCGTCGTAATCTATACGACCGACTACACGGCGGCCAACCGCATCGACCTCATGCTATGGAGCCACCCGCCGACCGGTTTTCTGCCTCACTGCCGCAGCGATCACCCGCTAGCCGCCGTCACTCCGGTCGTCATCGCCCACAACGGGGATCGGGTCGATCACGATGAAATCCTGCTCAGTCTGAGTCCACAGCGGCCGCCTTTTTTCAGCCGCTTCCGGCGCTTAATCGAGATCGTCGGTCTAGACGAAGAGGACCAGCGGGCGGCTCGGGAGCGTTACCGCTTCTACCGCGACCGGGGATATCTCATTCGCCCGCACAATCTGGACAAACGGAGCAGCGCCCGTGGATGAGAATACGGGAATACCGGATCACGGCGAGGTGCTCGATAAGTTAGATGCGTTATTGAATAAGCATCGCGCGCCGCCCGCCTCCAGCCAGCCAACCGCC
>DOVS01000215.1 GCA_003519965.1 Betaproteobacteria bacterium | reverse complement strand
CCCAGGCAATCACGAGATAAACCGCCAAGACCGCAAAAGAGACGATCAATTGATTACTAACAACCAGAATAACATGGCCGATATTAAATAATTGCGCCACCGCATTGCGTCCGGAGCGAAAAGACTGCTGCTTTATGGCGGCGTAGCGAGCATCGGGGATGCTCCCCACCTTAACGCCATTCAGTTCCACCGTCCATTCAACCGGATCGGAAGCGGTCATCCGATCCGACAGCGATTCGCCATAGCGCCGGCGCCACCGAAAAACCAACACCTCGATTACAACGACAAACACCATCGCCAGCAACGCCAACGGCGCCGCAACGCCCCATCCCTCCTTGCCAAATATCGCCGCCACGGGAAACGTTACGCAATACCCCACAACGAACCGTATCATCGCCATGATGCCTTTGCGATCGAACCACGCCGGCTTCATCATCGACGGTTCACTTTGCACGGCAAGCCTTTTTTTCATAAGTTATGCTCCTCGCCGCTACGCAATTGATTGCGTAGCAGGTAACTTTGCTAATCGCGCGGCGATGTTGCAGATGGCGATTAAAAACCTTCAAAGTCTCCGGCAATACTTGCCGCATTATTCCGTTCTGCTTCAAACGGTGAGGCTGGAGCGGTTGTTGCACCCATTGCAATGCCCCTTCCTTCCAGAATCAGTCCGACTTCCGCCAGGTGGCGCACTTTCTCCGACCGCATTTTCGGGCGCATTCCCGCCAAGGTTTCATACAGGAATGGACACAGTTCATGGTTTACCGTCACGCGCAGTTGCAATGGCTTCTTACGGCCTTCGTCACTATTAGCCGGAACGTCCACACAATTCCTCTCCGACATACTGGAATCCCTGGACGTTGGCGAACTCCGGATTTTCCACGGTATGGATGGAAAACCCGCTGAACCGATCTCTCAGCGCCGATGCGTAATGTTTCGCGCCGCCCCCCACGAGGATAATGCGCTCGATATCGTGGACGCCGCCGACTTTCGCGGCCAGCGCATCTACAGTATTGTCGATCAGTGCTTTCGCTGCTTGTACGTGCCGGGAAAGGTCATAATCCCTGCCCTTGAACGTGAAGGGTTCGCCTGCATAGAAATAACGGTCGATGTTGTCCCAAACGAACAAACTATCCAGGTTGCCGCTGTTCTCCTTGATGGCGATCTCGCGGGTTATGGCGCGGATAATGGCGGACATGCCGCCGGGGTGGCTGCCGCTGCGCTCCGGGATAAAATTCGTACCGCGCGACACCATCCAGTCCAGAGTGAAATATCCGGGATCCGCAATAAGATTCATCTGGGTGCGGATACGCTCATACACGTTGTTTTCCTTACCAAACCAGGCATATCCACCCAAAGGTTGCGGCAACACGATCACCCGGCGCACGTCCACGGTTTTCGCGCCGTCCAGATTGATGCGTCCGACGAATTGGCTGCGCAGGTAATCTCTGACCTCGTTGAAATTAACGACCGGGGAGCCAAGGACCAGCACGTCGATAACGTCCACATTCATCATCTTGATTGCGCCACGCATAAGCACTTGGTAGGTATCGCTACGCACGTAGTGCATGTCCAGCATGCGCGTGGCATATCCGCCCGTCGCCAGGATGGCGTCTTCACCTACCTCGTAATCCAGGTTGTTAAATTTGACCGTGATCGTTTTGCGCTCGGCAAAGAAGCCTCCGCCTAAGCGCTTGCTTCCCGCTCTGCCGGTTATGGACGGGAACGCCCCGCACAGGAACCCGCCCCCGGCGTCGCGCCCCGTGGTGTATTTCACGCGCCCATAACCAAGGTCAATCGCTCGTACAACCGGCGCTTGGTTTCGTTTCATATTCGATCCTCTCTCAATGCCAATCCTGCAATTTCCGCTTGTACAGAGATGCGGACAAAGCCGCGAAAAAGCCGACGCAATGGCAAAAACATGCGCTTTATGCCTTTTTGACATGCAAAGGCCATCGCATCGCCACATCTCTTTACGCACCCATTCTCTTCCTCGATTCCTTACGTTGATTAGCGAATGATGATCGAAAAGCGTAATCATTTGTGTGCACAGGAGCTTTTTTAGGCGGGAAACTGGAGATCGACATCACCGAAATGGACAGGATCGAAAAATGCAGGTTCTCCGGCAGCATTTCTTGGGTTTATCTTTATTTCCGAGGGCACGATTTACACAAGATTTATCAGGCTTTCACCCAGTCCCGCACTGCGGGAATCTTGTCGGACACGTTCCGACGCAACGCTGTATCTCATCCGAAAAAACAGGTAAGGACGGCCGTCCCGGTTTTTTTCCGCCGGGCAACCCATACCGAACCACACTGAAGAACCACCCCCCGTCAATTTTCGGTGTCGTTGTAACGAGTTATGCGACATCACCAACAATTATCGACACTGAAACCGTATTGAAGGCCCAAGACCGGGCCAAACACCCGCGACCGGAAGGTGCATCTCCGACGCCGTGCCACCCCGTTGAGGGGCGCAAGCGCAAGGTAGGAGTTGATTGGGCGGGTGGGCGTGATCCCCTCACGTTTAGTCGAGTAGGACAGGGCGCTCACGGCGCGCGCGGTAGAAAAAAACCGACGGGGCTACAACCACGGTTGTAGTTGGTCCGGACGCCCGGATCTGCGGAGGGAATCACCCATACCGCCGCAAACCGAAAATTGACAGCGCTGAAAGACCGGGTGTTACAGGGGATTGGCTTCGCGATAGCGGAGCGCTGCGGACCATAACGGTTCTTGCGGTAATTAAGCAATGGAAGGGCTGCGATGCGGATTGACTACTACGTGGAAATGGATCGATACGGCTTTCCACCACGGCTTCGTAGAGAGTTGGAGATTTTGTTTAAGCAGCACAACCATAAGGCGTCGAACAATCGCCGGACGGGTAAGCCGGTAAGCGATAAGACGCAGTACAGGCGGTTCGTGAATCTTTGTGCGACGCTGAATGATCTGAAGGACATTGGATATCGGAAGGAAAGCGTCTACACGCTAAAGGAGAAACACGTATACGCCTTGGTTTCCTACTGGCAAGAGAAGGAAGACGGCATTGGAACGATAGACAACAAATTGTCTTACTTGCGGACGCTATCCCTATGGATGGGGAAGCCTGGGCTGGTCGGAGGGAGCCGGAAATATTTTACCTTGGTGAGTTATCAGCGGAAGCCCATAGCGGAGAAGGATAAGACGTGGAGCGGTAACTGCGTGGACATTCTTGCGGTGCTGAAAAAGGTGCGCGTCATTGACCCAGTGGTGGCCATGCAGCTTGAACTGCAACTCGCCTTTGGCATGAGAGTTGAAGAATCCATGTGTTATCAGCCGATACGAGGCGTGATCGAAGCGCTGGACAGGGCGGCCATCAACGTCAGCAAAGGAACCAAAGGGGGACGGGGACGGGAAGTCGGCTTGGAGGATGTGGTGCAGATAGACGTGCTGGAGCGCGCCGCGAATCTGGCGGTGGATCACAACAGATCGATGATTCCCGGTGAGTATAGTCTGGAAAGGTGGCGGAACAGGTACTACTACGTTATGCGAGTCGTTGGAATCAAGCGCGACGGCAAATTGCAGGTAACCAGCCATGGTTTGCGGCATGAATACCTGAATGGCGTGTTCGCGCGAATTGTCGGCAAGCCAAGTCCGGTGAAAGGCGGCGGCGGATACGATGCCGGTCTGGCCCGGATGGCGATGCGAATAGTGGTGGAGCGGGCGGGCCACTGGAGCCGGCATAAATCACAAGCCTATCTCGGTGGAGTATTACAAAAACTGCAAAAGGAGAGGACGGCGGCGCGTAAGAAAGGTGCGGGTGATGGAATCCATTGACGTTAATCGTTGGCGCGCCAGCATGGATCGGCGTGATCTATTGGCAGAAATTGACTGGAAGTAATGGACCAGGACCTACTCAAGCTGCTGGGTTGGCATATGCGCCGAATACATGCATCGGCGCTGCAGGCGCAAGATGAACGGTCTCATGCTTCCACGGTATCGCTGGCGGCGAAACTGATGGAAGCCGATGCGGTGCTGGGTGACGCATATCCGCGCTTA
>DOVS01000329.1 GCA_003519965.1 Betaproteobacteria bacterium | reverse complement strand
TGGAGTTTCTGGCGGACGGCGCGCCCACTCCGGTGGAGTATAAGCACGGGCCGAAGCGGGCCAAAATCCATGACGACTTGCAGCTTGCCGCCCAAGCTGTGTGCCTGGAGGAAATGACCGGGAAGGCCGTGCCGAAGGGGGCGATTTACCACTACCGCTCCCGCCGCCGGCGTGAAGTGGCGATCACGGCAGCGTTGCGCCGCAGCGTGGAAGAAACTGCGATGGCGGTGCGCACCCTGCTGGAATCGGGCCGGTTGCCGCCGCCGGCGAACGACGGCCGCTGCAAGGAATGCTCCCTCAAGGAAATTTGCCAGCCGGAGGCGGTGGCGGCAAGAGGCAGACTGCATGTTTTGCGGAATACCCTGTTCCAACCGGAGGACGAATGCGCCAACTTCTAAACACCCTCTACGTGATGACGCCCAATGCCTACCTGCATCTGGACAACGACACCCTGCGCATCGACGTGGAGCGAGAGCGGAAAATGCAGGCGCCGCTGCATCACCTCGGGGCGGTGGTGTGCTTCGGCAACGTCATGGTGTCGCCGGCGGCCATGCACCGCTGCGCCGACGTGGGCATCGCCTTGGTGCTGCTGGACCAGAACGGGCGTTTCAAGGCGCGATTGGAGGGTGCAGTAAGCGGCAATATCCTGCTGCGCCAGGCCCAGCACCGGGTAGCGGCGGACAGCGGATTTTCCTTGGACACGGCGCGTTCGGTCATCGCCGGCAAGCTGCGCAACGCCCGTCAGGTTTTGCTGCGCGGCGCGCGGGAGGCCGCCGACGCAGAAGACGGCAACCGCTTGAATGGGGTGGCTAAAACGCTTGCCGGCTCTATCCGCCGCTTGCCGGGCGCCGTCGATTTAGATGCGGTGCGCGGTATCGAAGGCGACGCCGCTAAGACGTATTTTTCCGGCCTTCCGCATCTAGTGAGAAAAAACGTCCGCGCCGCTTTTACTATGAATGGCCGTAGCCGCCGTCCGCCCCGCGACCGCTTCAACGCCCTGCTTTCTTTCCTGTACTCGATGGTTATGAACGATTGCCGCTCGGCCTTGGAAAGCGTGGGATTGGACCCGCAGCTCGGATTCCTTCACGCCGTGCGTCCAGGCCGCGCGGCGCTGGCCTTGGATCTGATGGAAGAATTTCGCGCCATTCTGGCCGATCGGTTAGCGCTTACCCTCATCAACCGCGGGCAAGTGGGGGCAGACGATTTTCAGGCGCGGGAAGGCGGCGCCGTTTTACTGTGCGGCGACGCACGTAAAACCGTGGTTGTCGCCTATCAGGAACGCAAACAGGAAGAAATTACGCATCCCTTGCTGGATACGCGCGCGCCTATCGGCCTGCTCCCGCAATTGCAGGCCCGTTTCATGGCGCGCGCCATCCGTGGCGAGATGGAAGGGTATCTTCCCTTCTTGGTAAAATAGTCGTGCGGATTATCGTCACTTACGATGTGTCCACGGAAACCGCCGCCGGGCGTAAACGCCTGCGGCGTGTAGCGAAACTGTGCGAACGGGTCGGGCAGCGCGTACAGAAATCGGTGTTCGAGTGCAATCTGAATCAGATGCAGTACGAAGCATTAGAGCGTCAACTGCTGGCTGAAATCGATGAGCAGGTGGATAATTTACGTCTGTACCGTTTCACCGAACCGGCCGATTTGTATGTAAAACAATGGGGTAATTTCCGCGCCGTGGATTTCGACGGGCCGTTGATTATCTGAACTTTGCGCGAACCCCAAGCGATGGAGAATATCCCGTAGGAGCGCGCAACTTATAATTAACTGAATATCATATAAAATATTGTAATTCTCGATGGATTCTATTTTCTGGTTTACGATGGAGAAGGAGGTTCGCGGAAATCGGCTGGATTTTATTCCAGAATCAATAGGTTACCGTCGTACTGTAGCGCCTACCCTTCGGGGTAGGCGAGGATTGAAACGCTCTGGAGGCGTTGTTGCATGATGCATCCGAGGGTAGCGCCTACCCTTCGGGGTAGGCGAGGATTGAAACACATCGAAGAAGCTAATTCCCAACGCCTTCAACGGTAGCGCCTACCCTTCGGGGTAGGCGAGGATTGAAACCTCTAAAGTCCCCGCTCGCCCTGGCTTCGCTGGCCGTAGCGCCTACCCTTCGGGGTAGGCGAGGATTAGATGCGGCCGGTTGAGTGGGGCGAACGGGCTGTTGCTTGTTATTTGGCGTCGCTAGGGGAGTCGTGCAAGGTAAAATAAAAAGTCGCGCCTTCGCCGGGGGCGCTTTCCGCCCAGATGTCGCCGCCATGGCGATGAATGATCCGTTGCACGGTGGCCAAGCCGATCCCGGTGCCGTCGAATTCCGCTTGTCGGTGGAGGCGCTGGAACGCGCCGAATAATTGGTCCGCGTGGCGCATGTCGAATCCCACGCCATTGTCGCGAATATAAAAGACCCGTTGACCGTCTTGTTTTAGCGCGCCGAATTCGACGTGGGCGTGTTCTTGCGTGGCGGTGAATTTCCAGGCGTTGTCGAATAGGTTGTCCAGCATGGCGCGAAGCAGTCCTTTGTCCGCGTATACTTTTAGACCAGGGGCGATTTTGCTGTCCACCAAGCGCTCGGGTTGCGTTTCTTGAAGAAGTTTGACGGCGTCTTTGGCCATTGCGCTCATGTTAACCCGCTCCCGTTTTAATTTTCCTCGGCTGATGCGCGACAATTGCAGTAAATCGTCGATGAGCCAGCCCATGCGTTGGGCCGCGTTGCGCACGCGTTGGAGATGGCTCTTGGCGCGCTCGTCTAGGATGTTGCCGTAGTCATCGACCAGCGCTTGGCTGAAGCCGTCGATGGCGCGCAACGGCGTTCGCAGATCGTGGGAAACCGAATAGCTGAAC
>DOVS01000015.1 GCA_003519965.1 Betaproteobacteria bacterium | reverse complement strand
ACATTGTCGCCGAATAACGCCTTGCTGGCGGCGCGGCCGGTCGGCGTCATGTGGGTGAGTAATATCCGATGCTGGGGATAATGTCGCCGCAATGCGCGGATAAGCGGCGCGGCGGCATGGGTCTCGCCCACAGATACCGCGTGCAGCCAAATCACCGGTTGGTTGTCCGGCCGGTTGGGATAAACGCCGAAACGCTCGCCGAGGTGACGCCAGTATTCCGGCTGACGCCGGCCGCGGCGCAGCAGCCGCCAGCCGATCAAGGGCAACAGCAATCCAAGCAGCGCGTTATAACCAAGACGCCAAAGGGTTAGGCGCATAGTGCGGCGTCCACGGCGTGAATGACTTGCGTCGCGGCTGGCGGTGCGCCCGCGCCCCCTAAATTACTCACGGCGTGGGCCGCGTAGACGCCGGTGAGTCCGGGGTCGCTGGCGCAGTAAATCGCCACGACGGGGGTGTGTAGCGCGGCGGCGAGATGAGTGAGGCCGGTGTCTACCCCCACCACAATGGCGGCATCCGCCAACAAGCGCGCCAGTTCGGCAATGCCCAGCGCCGGCGGCGTTAACGCGCCGGGAATCGCGGCGGCAAGGCGCCGGCCGCGGGCTTCTTCTTCTCCGTTTCCCCAGGGTAGGACGGCGGCCATGCCTTTTTTCTGGAAGTAGCCGCCGAGTGTTTTCCAGTGGTCCTCGCCCCACAATTTGTCTTGCCGGCTGGTGGCGTGGAGCAGCACGGCGTAGGAGCCGGAGGGGCGCCACGGTAGTTCGAGCACCGGCGGCGCAATCCCGTAGTCGGCCGGGCCATCGATGGGATAGCCGAACACTTGCGCGGCGAGACGGCGGTTTCGTTCTATCGCGTGCAGATTTTTTTCCACCGGATAGGCGTGGTCGTAACATAGCGCCGCCGCCGATTCGCGGGCGCTGGCGCGATTGAATCCGCAATGCGCCCCGCGGGCGCAGCGGCTGATTAACGCGCTTTTAACGAGTCCTTGGGTATCCAGCACCACATCGTAGGGTGTGCGGCGTAACCGGTGGAAAACGCGTGACGCTTCTTGCCATGTCCCGCGATGTAGCAGGGTCTTGCGCCAGCGCCGTAGTGCGATTGGAACGACGGCGCCGACGCCGGCGTGTAACGCGGGTATGCCGGCAAAGGGCTGTTCCACCACCCAATCGACGCAGGTTGCGCCTAAGTGGCGCTTAATGTCGCTGAGTACGGGGAGATTATGGATCACATCGCCGAGGGAGGAGGTCTTGACTAACAGAATGTTCATCATGGGTGCATTTTAACAAGGCCGCTGCAAAACGTCGTGATTGTCGCTGCTATCCCGTAGTTTNNGCAAGGCGATAGCATTCCCGCGAGAGATCTCGCTGGCGGGGGCAACCGCTATATATTGCGGTTGTTGTGCGGACGCGGCCGCCATGCGAATGCTTCTGGCATACCGGACGGACTACCCGGCCGCCGCGTTTGCGCATAGAATATGCGCTAATTTACGGTGCGCGGTATGCTCTGTTTCGCCGCCCCATCAACGGAATAATGCATGAATTTTCCTGCGCAGCCGGAAAAATTTTCTGTGGTGATTATTACCCTGAATGCCGCCGCCCAGTTGGCTGGCTGCCTGCAAAGCGTCGCTTTCGCCGACGAAATATTGGTCATGGACGCCGGCAGCTGCGATGGTACGCCGGAGATCGCAGCGCGTTGGGGCGCGCGGGTGATTTCTCAGGACTGGCTGGGATTCGGCCGTCAAAAACAGGCGGCGGTCGCGGCGGCGGCGAATGATTGGGTGTTGTGCCTAGACGCCGACGAGCGCGTCAGCGAGTCCTTGGCGTCGAATTTGCGGAGTACGCTAGCCGCTCCTCCGTTGCCGGCATATCGTATGGCGCGTTGCAACCGTTTCATGGGGCGCTGGCTTAGGCACGGCGAAGGCTACCCCGACTGGAGCCTGCGTTTGTTCAATCGTCGCCATGCTCGCTGGAGCGACGACGACGTGCATGAGAAGGTCGTCTGCGCGACCCCGGCAGGGAAACTTATGGGCGATCTGCTGCACGAGTCTGCGGAAACCCTGGACGATTACTTGGCGAAGCAGAATCGCTATACGACGCTACAGGCGGAAACATTGTTTCAGCGCGGGCGGCGGGCAACGGCGGCGCACTTGGTGCTGGCGCCGCTATTCCGTTTCGTCAAGTTTTACCTATGGCGGGGCGGTTTTCGGGACGGCGTGCCGGGACTAGTGCATATTGCGATCGGCTGCTTTAATAGTTTTTACAAATACGCCAAATTATGGGCGATGACGAGGGAACGCCATTTATGAAAGTGCTGGTAACCGGCGCGGCGGGATTTATCGGAATGCACGTTTCGCGTTATCTGTTGGCGCGGGGCGACGAGGTGGTCGGCATCGACAATCTCAATGATTATTACGATGTCCGGCTCAAGGAAGACCGTCTGGCGCAGCTGCGCGCTTTCGATGCGTTTCGCTTTATCCGCGCCGATATGGCCGACCGCGAAGCGATGGCCGACTTGTTTGCCGCCGAGGGTTTCCAGCGGGTCGTCAATCTCGCCGCGCAGCCCGGAGTGCGCTATTCGTTGCAAAACCCGCACGCGTACATTAACAGCAACATTGTCGGTTTTCTCCATCTCCTCGAGGGGTGCCGTCATCACCGGGTGGAGCACTTGGTCTACGCTAGCAGTTCCAGCGTTTACGGGATGAATACCCGTATGCCGTATAGCGTTCACCAGAACGTGGATCATCCGGTCAGCCTTTACGCCGCCACTAAAAAATCCAACGAGCTGATGGCGCACACATATAGTCACCTTTACGGTTTACCGACGACGGGGTTGCGTTTTTTCACTGTTTACGGTCCGTGGGGGCGGCCGGATATGTCGCCGTCGTTGTTTACCGGGGCCATCTTGGCGGGGCGGCCCATCGATGTCTTCAACGAGGGGAAAATGCAGCGGGATTTTACCTATATCGACGATATTGTCGAAGGAGTAGTCCGGATAATGGGCAAAAAACCCGCGCCGAACCCGAACTGGACCGGAGAGGCGCCGGACCCGGGCAGCTCGTACGCAAAGTATAAAATATATAACA
>DOVS01000044.1 GCA_003519965.1 Betaproteobacteria bacterium | reverse complement strand
GAGCGCGTGGAAAAAGCGGAGCGTCCCGAACGTGCGGAGCGTCCCGAACGTGCGGAGCGTCCCGAGCGTGTAGAGCGTCCCGAACGTGCGGAGCGTCCCGAGCGGGTAGAGCGCCCCGAGCGGGTAGAGCGCCCCGAAGTCGCGGAACGCCCAGACCACTCCTAAACTAATGCTCAGCCGTTTCAAGGAAACCATTCAATGAAAAAAATAGTGATCGCCGGAGCAATCGCCGCGATGGCCTCGCTGTCCGGCGCAGCGGCGGCCGCCGCTCCCGGCGCACTCAAGCTGTCGACCGGCTTCGACTATAGCTCGGGTAAATACGGCGGCAGTCAATCGACCGATATGCTGTATATCCCGGTGACCGGCCACTATGAAACCGGTCGCTGGCTGTTCAAGCTCACTGTCCCTTACCTCCGCGTCACCGGCCCCGGCAACGTGGTGCGGGGTGTCGGCACACTTAAAACGACCACGACCGCCCGCACCACTGAATCGGGTTTGGGCGACGTGGTGGCGGGCGCGACTTACAACGTCTACGCTGGCACAGGCGCTAAGCCGTTGTTCGTCGACCTAACCGGTAAAGTGAAATTCGGCACCGCGGACGAAACGAAAGGACTCGGCACCGGAAAAAACGACTATGCATTCCAAGTGGACCTTTACCAATCCCTGGGAAAATTTACCCCTTTCGGCACCATTGGCTACGATGTGCTCGGTAGTCCGGCGGGCTCGACACTGAACAACGTGTTCTATGGATCGCTGGGCGGCACCTACAAGCTCACCCCCAAGACGAGCGGCGGGTTACTCTTCAGCGCCCGCCAAAAAGCCAGCGTAACCGGCGCGCCACAGCGGGATATTATGGCGTTTGTCAGCCACAAACTTGATAAGCAATGGAAAGCGCAAGTTTACGTAGACAAAGGATACGCCGACGGCAGCCCGGACTGGGAAGGCGGCGCAATGATTAGTTACGCCTTTTAAGCATCCGTACCCGCCATTACAACACCGGGCGGAATTAACGCCCGGTGCTTATTTTCTCTCTACAGAACACCCCGCCGCACTCGCCAACCCGTGGGCTGCGCAGGGCGCCCCGTCCTTCATAAAGCGCCGAAAGTCCCGCTATCCGCCGCAAATGGCGCGACGAAAACTTTGAACGCCCCTCTGCCGCCGAAGCCGGCGACTTCGGCAAACGCCCGCGGCCAATCCATCGGCGGCCGTATCGTCCTAAAAATGGCGAATCGCTGGCTTTCGCCGACAGTAACCGGGAAAGTGCGACACCGCCTTCCTCGGCGGGTTACCATCGCCAACACAACGCTGAAAAAATTGCATCCTATCCGTTTTCACGTTGTCATGTCCCTAGTAAGGCGAGCGAGGCGGCCGATGACGAAAGAAGAGAAGGGAACCCTGGGAGAAAAAGCGCCCCAATGGGCGTTCACGATGAATTGCAATTCGGGTGTCGCCCGCAATGCGTACTGACGGCGGTGCAAGAAACCGTGGGGATCGTCGCGAATGAAACGATCAAGGCCAGCCACGGAGACTATCCGGCGGCGGCGCCAGCGGGGCGTTAACGGGGGGATTATTGGCGTTAAGCTGCAAGCGTGGACGAGACCGGGATCAGTTCGACAAAAGGAAATGTATCGGGAATTTCAACGCGGGAAAAACCTTGGTCGACCGTTTCCAGAACATATACGGCGGCGTCACCTGCCAGCACCTGCAACAGCGATTTACCGGGCGCACTTACGACCTGTGGGATGCGCGGCAATACGCGGAATTCAGCGAAGCGCGAAGCGATCAATGCGCACACGCCACCGGCCCCGTGACGCAATGGGTGATCGAACGTTGGTGAACACAATGCGTTTACGCGAGAAAACCGCCGGCCACGAGAGAACAGCCGGCTTTAGCCGGAGATCAGCGTCCGAGAAAACGCAGGATCGCCGCTGTTAGCCGTCCCGCTTGCGCGGTGCGAAAAATATGTTGCGCATGGGCGCTGCCGTCGAGAAGCAGCAATTGCTTCGGGCCAGGGGCGCGCCGGTATTGCGCTTGCACCGCCGCGGCCAACCCCTCGTCCCGGCTGGCGATAAATAGCACCGACCCGGCATGCAGCTGTTCCGGGTCGTCGATCGGGACCGGCGACAGCAAAATCAACCGATTAATCTCTCCTGGACGCGCTTCTGTCGCCGCCCGGGCGGCCGCGCCGCCGCCCATGCTAGCGCCAATCACCGCGACGCTTTTTTCTCCCCGCCCATGCAAATAGCGCACCGCCGCCAGCACATCCTCATCGAGGCCGTCCGGCTTGCTTCCCGCACGGGACTTGCCATAACCGCGGAAATCGATAGCCAGTACTTGTTCGCCGTGCGCGGAAAGGCGCTCGGCAAGCGGCCGCCAGCTCTCTTTATCGAAGGCCGCGCCATGCGCCAGCACGACGCCGTGCACGCCTTGTCCGTATAAGTCGGCGTAAACTTCGCCGCCGTCGGCGGTGGCGAACGAAACCTCAATGGGCAAATGAGACGCATCTGCGGGAAAAGTCATAGCAAGCTGTGCGACCATCAACCACAAAACCAGCCTGAGTCCCATCATACACACCTCCGCCAACAGAATCGTTCATCGGGGGAAAACGGCGCACCGTCGATTGCCGGCGCAGCACCCGCCGAACAATCGTACAACGCTAACGAGACACCGCGCCTGTCCGCCGCGGCGAGCGGCGTGGACAATCGCACGCGGTAAAAACCGCCTGAACGCTCTACATGGAACGCCAGACAATCCGGGAATGGTCGGGGTGAGAGGATTCGAACCTCCG
>DOVS01000002.1 GCA_003519965.1 Betaproteobacteria bacterium | reverse complement strand
TATTTCCGAGCCGGTATACGCCGGCGCCTTCAACGATATTCTTTCCCTGTTTAACGACGAACGGCAGGTGCGGGAAGCGGCGTTCGCGGCGGTTCAGCGGGCGGTGTCCTCGGGGTTGATGACGCTGGTGCGCCAGGAATTCTTCAGTACGCCCGCCAGCTACGAAAGCTTCGATCAATTCGAAGAGCGGATTTTACGCGTGACGCACACCCAGCACCGATTGTCGCCTGAATTATATCGGCAGGTGAAGGAAAAATTCATGACGCACATGACGGACGGCGGGGCGCACTTTCAACTGCCCATCCGCGTGGATTTGCTGCGCAAGCCCACCGCCTAGCGGGCTACACTTTTTCATCGATCCTAGCGGTTAGGTCGTTACGGCGGCGTTTTCCCCGCCGCCGGTCAGCGCCGCCGCGCAACTCTAACAGCAGCGCGCGCCGGCTGACGCGCCGGCAGAATCGGCGCCGCTCTCGGCTGGATTGCCCAACGCCTTCCTCTCTCGCCGGCGCGCCATTCCTCCGCTGCGCGGCCCGCCTGATCAGGGGCGGCAGCGTCCGCTCGCCCGTCCGTTTCGCCGGTCCGACACGGCGCAGGGCGTTGACATCCAGCGGATGTTCCGGCGCCGCCACCGGCGGCAGCCAGCTCGGGACAAATCGCATAATCCTTGCCTCCTTCTACTAATTCAGTATAGCAATCCTTTGCTTGCCTTGCGCCTCCTGGTATGCCGTTTGCATATATGGATACGGATGACATACAATGGCAGCGGGGGTGATAGGCTATGATGACATCGGTACACCATAAAAACGAGCGTGTGGATGGGGGGATGAAGATGGCTGCGTATTACGGGTTGATTCGGCAATCGCCGCGAAAAATCTACTGTGTTGTCTTTCCCGATTTTCCGGACTGCGTGGCGGCCGGGAGAACGCCGGAGGAAGCGTGGCGGCTGGCGGAAAATGCGTTGTTAGGGCATGTCCGGTTAATGAGGACCGACGGCGAGCACTTGCCGTCGCCCTCATCGCTCCGAGACCTTGTGAACGGTCAAAACCGGGAAACGGTGCACGATGTTTTTTTTGTCCGTATTTAGCTAGGTAAACATAACGCGTTATCACGTTTTTCCCGATTGGTTTGACTTCCGCCCCGCGATTTTTTCACTATACTGAGAA
Organism: Betaproteobacteria bacterium; assembly: GCA_003519965.1. Classification (GTDB taxonomy): domain Bacteria; phylum Pseudomonadota; class Gammaproteobacteria; order Burkholderiales; family UBA9220; genus UBA9220. Next base: position 2,179 of record DOVS01000002.1, on the reverse strand, counting down.
ATGGAGGGGGCTATACCGGCGAAGGAGAGTGCAATGGCCATCGTGAACACCCTGGCGCGTTATTTGAAGCAACATGACATCCACTTCGATGTGTTGCCCCATGCTGAAACATCCGATGCGCGGCTAGCCGCGCAAGCCGCTCACGTATCGGCGCGCCAAGTCGCCAAGGCCGTGTTGCTGGAAGATCGGCACGGCTTCTTAATGGCCGTATTGCCAGCGGGCCAGCAAGTCAATTTAGTAAATCTTGGCGCGCAGTTGGGACGCCATTTATGGTTGGCCAAGGAAACGGAGACGGCGCAGCTGTTCCAAGACTGCGTGCCGGGCGCTATTCCTCCGGCGGGCGCCGCCTACGGGTTGGAAACCGTATACGACAACCGTTTGCTCCAAGAGGCCGATATTTACTTCGAGGGCGGCAGCCACACGGACTTGGTGCATATTAGCGGCCGGCAGTTCAAACGCCTCATCGACATGACCAAACAGAGCCATTACTGCCACGTGGGTTAGCCCGTCTCCACGTTTCCCGGCGTAGCGCCGGCTGCCGATTCTCTCGCCGCATCCGCAGTCTAGCGCCGTTTTCCCGCATTTTTGCGTGTCATCGTCCGCCATGCGCGCCGGCAAATCGCATGGATAGCTGATCGCTGTCACAGCTTAGCGCTATAATATATCCGTTTAGGCGGATTGGAGGCGGCATGCGGCAAGCGCATCAGACCCTGACGGTGGACACGCGCGGCAAGGGATTATACGAAATCACCGGCGCCGTGCGCCAGTGGGCGCTAGGCACGGCGTTGCGTAATGGCCTGTTAACGCTGTTCGTCCGCCATACCTCCGCCAGTCTGCTTATTCAGGAAAACGCCGATCCCGCCGTGCAGCAGGATTTAGAACGCTTTTTCTCGCGCTTGGTCCCCGATGGCGATCCCTTGTTCAGGCACCGGCAGGAAGGGGCCGACGATATGCCGGCCCATGTGCGCGCGGCGTTGACGCAGGTGCATTTATCCATTCCCTTGACCGGCGGCGAGTTGGCGCTGGGAACCTGGCAAGGCGTTTACCTCTACGAACATCGCTTCGGCCGCCAGACACGGCAAGTGATAATGCATTTGTTGGGGGAGGAAGACTAAAATAGTCGTCATCCGGTTAGGGTTTTTGTAGAATGAACGGGTTTGCGGGAGGATGTCGAAGGCGGATATGGCGGATAAGTTAGTGATGATGTTGTTAACGGTCGATCCCGATCAGCCCCACGTATGCGGCTCGCCTTTCTTCCATGCGGCCGCTGCGGCGTCCATGGACGTGGACGTGGAAGTCTATTTCGCCAGCCGGGCGGTGCGGCTGTTGCTCAAAGGCGTGGCGGATCAACTCTATCCCGGCGAGGATAGAACCAAATCGGTTTATCATTTTATGCAGGACGCCGCGAAACTCGGGGTGAAATTTTATGCGTGCGGCGGCGGATTTTCTTCCCTGGGGGTCGAGGGAAACGATGACTTCATTGCCGAATTCAGCGGCATTGCCGGCGCCACGGCGTATATTCAGCGGGTGATGGACGATGAATGGAAGACAATCACGTATTGAGACGCCGGCGGCTTATTCCAGGGCGGGAAGCGGGGCGGCGGTTTCTTCCACCGTCGCCGGAATATCCTGTTCCTTCGCCCATGACAACACGCGGATAAACGCCGCTTCCAGCGCCTCGAACGCGCGCCATCCTTCCGCCCAATCGAGCTGCTTGGCGGCGCGCTCCACCGCGCGCGCCCACGCGCCCATTTCCGCCGCTGCGACATAATCCGATGCGCCCTTGATTTCATGCGCGGCGCGGGCGGCGGCGGCGGCGTTCTGTTCATCGAGCGCTGCTCTCAGCGCCTCGACCAATGGCGGGGTAGTGGCGAGATAAAGAGAGACCAGCTCCGTGGCGGCTTGTTCGTCCTGACGCAGACGATGCAGAAATTTCCGCCACGCCAACGGCGCGGGAGTAGGTGGCGGCGTGTCCTGTGCCGCCGGCAACGGCGTCCAGCGGCTAATCGCCGCCTGAAAATCGTCGATGCACAGCGGCTTAACCAGATAATCGTCCATCCCCGCCGACAAACATCGCTCCCGGTCGCCCGGCATAGCGTTGGCCGTCATGGCGATAATCACCGTTTTGCCACCATTGTCCGCCGCGCGGCGGATGGCGCGAGCCGCCTCGAAGCCGTCC
>DOVS01000132.1 GCA_003519965.1 Betaproteobacteria bacterium | reverse complement strand
TGCGCTGAACAAAGTGTTTGACCGCCTGTCCCGCCTTACCGCTCAAGGGACAGCGCTGGGCCGCCAACCATAGGCTGACGCCCTGCTGTCGCGCCACATCCGCCAACTGTTCCAGGGTGCGCGCGCCGACGCCGCGCGGCGGAAAATTGACGATGCGCTGGAATGCGCCGTCGTCGTTTGAATTGGCGATGAGCCGTAGGTAGGCTAGCGCGTCCTTGATTTCCTTGCGCTCGAAGAATCGTTGTCCGCCATAGACCCGATAGGGTAGCCCCGCGTTGAATAAGGCGTGTTCCAATACCCGGGATTGGGCGTTGGCGCGGTAGAGTAAGGCAATGTCGTTCAGCCGGACGCCTTCGCGCTTTAATGCGCGGATTTCATCGACAATGAACGCGGCTTCGTCGCGGTCGGCCGCCGCTTCGAAAACCCGCAGTCGTTCGCCATTGCCGTCCGCGGTCCATAGATTTTTCCCGAGCCGGTCGGCATTATGGCAAATCAGGGCGTTGGCCGCCTCCAGGATGTTGCCGTGGGAACGGTAGTTTTGTTCCAGCTTGATGACTTGGGCGACGCCGAATTCCCGCGCGAAGTCCTGCATATTGCGCGCCTGGGCGCCCCGGAAAGCGTAGATCGATTGATCGTCGTCCCCCACCGCGAAAATCGTTCCGCCGGGAGTCGCGAGTAGCTTCAGCCATTGGTATTGCAGCCGGTTGGTGTCTTGGAATTCATCCACCAGGATGTGCTGAAAACGCTGGCGATAGTGATCGCACAGCGCTTTATCCCGTTGTAGCAATTCATAGCTGCGTAGCAGCAGTTCGGCGAAGTCTACGACGCCTTCGCGGTTGCATTGTTCATCGTAGGCGGCGTAAAGCGCTTGCATTTGCTGGGTGAAGCGGTCGTGCGCCTCGACTTGGGCGGCGCGCAGCCCTTCTTCTTTATGGCGGTTGATGAAATGCTGCACTTGCTTGGGTGGGTATTTTTCGTTGTCGATCTGGAGGGATTTCATCAATCGCTTGATGACGGCGAGTTGGTCTTGGCTGTCCAAGATCTGGAACAGGGAAGGCAAGCCCGCTTCTCGGTGATGCGACCGCAACAGCCGGTTGCATAAGCCGTGAAACGTCCCCACCCACATGCCGCGGGTGTTGATGGGCAGCAGCGCGCTCAGGCGCGCCAGCATTTCTCGTGCGGCCTTGTTGGTGAAGGTCACGGCGAGAATGCCGAAGGGGCTGGCCTGCCCGGTCTGAACCAGGTAGGCGATGCGCATGGTCAGCACACGGGTTTTACCGCTGCCGGCGCCGGCCACGATGAGGGCGGATTGCCGCGCCAATGTGACGGCTTCGTGTTGTTGCGGGTTCAGTCCAGCGAGAAAAGAGGGTGACGGCATAATGGGATCGGCGCAAGCCGCCTGCGGTTATCGAGGAGAATTATAAGCAATGCGGAGGATGGGCGCATCCCCCTTGGCGCGCCGCGTCAACCGAGGATCACTTGGTTTCTGCCGGCTTCCTTGGCGCGGTAAAGCGCTTCGTCCGCTTTGCGGACCAGTTCTTCCAGGGAGAGGGCGTGGCTGTCGGGGTAAGCGGCGACGCCGATGCTGAGGGTGAGCTGTTTGCCTTCCATGGCGGGCACTGTCGCCGCCGCCACCGCTTGACGGATTTTTTGCGCCACCACGGTCGCTTGCGCCCGGTTGGTGTGCGGCAAGATGACGACAAATTCCTCGCCGCCGTAGCGGGCGCATAAATCGGAATCCCGCACCGACTGACGAATGATGCGCGCGACCGTAATCAGTGCGTCGTCGCCGACCAAGTGGCCGAAGGTGTCGTTGACTTGCTTGAAATAGTCGATGTCCATGATGAGTAGCGACAAGGGGTGTTCGTAGCGAAATGCACGGGAAAACTCGATTTCCATCCGCTTAGCGATATGGCGGCGGTTATACAGATTGGTCAGACTGTCGGTGATGGACAGGCGCTCGATGTTTTCATGGACGAGGGCGTTGTCGAGCACGATGGAAATCTGATCGGTCATGTATTCGATGAACGGCAGCTCATCGGAGCGGAAGTTGGTGATGGTCGCCAGCAGGACAACGCCTTGTAGCTTGTCTTTCAATATCAGGGGAAATGCAGCGATCTCGGCGGGATAGGCGGTGGCCACGCCAAAATGGATGGCGATATTGCAAGAAGGCGGGATTTCCTTGATGTGCATCCGTGCTTTTTGCTGTGCGACTTGTCCTGGGACGCCTTGGCCTTGCCTGAGCGTGTCCATGGCGGTTAGGTCGAGGCCGTAGGCGACGTAGGGCTCCAGCATGCCGGTGTCCTCATTAAACAGATAAATGACGCCGGCGGCCGAACCGGTCAGTTCGCTCACTTTGTCGAGCGCTCTTTGCAATAGGTCTTTCGGGTTCAGCGTGGTAATCAGCAGTTTCGACAAGGCATTGTATTTATTGATGCGCTCTTCGTGCTTTTGGATAGCGTCCGCCATGCGGTTAAAGCCTTGGCCGAGTTCCTCGAATTCGTCCTTGGTCAGTAGTTCGGTGCGCACGCTGAGCTCGCCGCGGGCGAAGTCGTCCATCGCCCAGGTGAGTCCGCGCATCGGTGTGATCGTATCGCGGTAGGCGAGATAAGCGATCAGCAGCGAAAGCGCCATGCCCAGCCCCATGAATAGGTAGATGTCCATGGTGTTTTTCGCAATCAGCGCATCGATTTTGTGCGTTCGGACACCGATGGCGAGGGCGCCGATCAGGTGACGGTCGATATTGTAGATGGGATCGGCGATCACGAAGCTCGGTGCGTGATTAAGGCTGATCTTGCCGTGGAAGGCGGCGTTGCGCCGAATCGCGGCGCTAATTTTGCTTGGCGCGCGCATGCCGGCTCGCCAAATATTGTCCATCCGCCGCGTGGTGGCGATGGCGCGCGTTTCCTGGCCGGCGCCGAGGAATACCGCCGCATCGACATTCAGGTAATCGTGGATCGTATGAGGCAGCCAACGATCGTGGTTTAGTATGATGATGCCGGCTAGCGCGCCGATGACGGTTTTTTTTTGGATGACG
>DOVS01000050.1 GCA_003519965.1 Betaproteobacteria bacterium | reverse complement strand
CTTCCGCGGTGAAGACGATAACGCCCTGATGGGGCTCGTTTCCGCGCTGGGGCGCCTTGTTGATCCATACGGTGGTTTTTCCCTGGCTGCGCTGAACGAGCCCGTTTATCGTGATGGCGGCGCTAGCCGGGCGGCTGATGGCCGCGCCGATGCCGATGCGCTGGCGCAGCGCTTCCAGCCGGACGCGTTCCGGCGGCGCGAGAAAAAAACGCCCTAGAGAACCGGCGCTAGCCGCGCTGTTCGCAAGCAGCAACAATGCCATTAACAGATAACGCATGGTGTATCCCGATGGTTGCTTGAACCATAAAGTTTGCCGCCGGAAATTGCAAGCCGCGTCCGCCGGCTACTGGCCGTCCTGGTTTTCCTTCAGGGTGAGCCAGTCCAGAGTGCAGGCGGCGGAAAGATTCGGTTGTAGCTCGCCGGCGCCCGCTTTTTCGGTGGTGTGGGAAATATCGCATTTCTGCACGACGAAGAATCCCTGGTGGGCGTTTCTCAGATCGTCGAGAAAATGGAATAAGTCGCTTTCGACGAGCAGCGGCAGGGTGATTTTCATGCGGCTGGCGAATAAGCGTAATTTAGGCGGCATAGGCGCGAAGCGCGGCACGGCGGGCTGGCGTGGCGAGAGTTCGTAGGCGACGGGAAACAGTCGGCGGCTGTCCTGAATGTGGCCGATAGTCTCCACCCAGTCGAGGCGCTTTTCCCGCCCGATCCATCCGCGGCGGAGCAAGGTGCGGTAGTCGGCGAGGTAGCGGTGGATGTCTTCCTCGCCGTGGCGCATTTCGTTCAGTAGGCTGCGCGCCCGGCGCAGGCGCGCGGCGGCGGCGTTCTGTCGCTGCTGGGCGTAATGCTCCATCGTCCAGCCGCCAATGATGAGGGCGGCGCCGGTCACGAGGCTTACGATCAGCAAGGTCGCCGAGAGGCGCAGGAGCGGCAAGTCGCTGGATGGAATGTTCATGATTGCGGCTTAGACGTTGGGGGCCGATAAACCAGCCGGAGAGAGAATTTTCCTTGGGGCGTTTCCTCCTGTTTAGCGCGAGTGGAGCCCTGGAGGACGTCTTTTGGGTTGGTGTCGAGCGGCATCGTTAAGGGCGTAGCGGTTAGGTTCGTCCGCCGTAGCGCGGTGATGAAGTGCGCGACGGCGGCGGCGGCTTGCCGGTATCCCCGGAACGGGCGGACTTGTCCCGCGATTGTGGCGATTTGGCGCACAGCGCCGTTGGCCGCGGAGTCGGAGGGCGCGCCCGGAGAGGCCGGGGAAATGCGCCGCACGATGCCGTCGGGAGACGGGTTGTCGGGATCGGCGGCGGGGCCGACGGTGGGCGTCCAGACAAAGCGGTCGATTTGAATCTGCGGCGATTGGTCGATGGCCTGGCTAACGGCCGCCATCATGTCTTGCGGCGAGAATGGCAGGCGGCGCAAGCGCTGGGCGGTTTCCACCGCTTCCCGCATGACTTGCGGCGAGGCCGGCAGCGGCGGAAAGGTGTTGGCGATGGCGTGGGTCCGCTGGTCGATCGCTACCGCTTGGTCCAGAATAGAGGCCGTTCCCTGAAGCCGGTCCGCCGCGTCCCAGCCGTCGCCGATCGCGTAAAAAGCGGCGGCGGCCACGAAGAAAATGCCGGTGAGACGCATGGCCCGCCGCGCCATGAGGAAGCGGTAATAGAACATTTCCTCGGCGGTGGCGTAATGATTGGCGGGCGCGTGCGCGCCCAGCAAGCCGAGGAAGAAGCGGTCGCTGGCGCCGTTGCCGGCGGCGCATTCTAACCCGGCGCGGGCGCAGGCGTTTTCCAGGCTGATGAAGTGGAAGGCGCGCAGCGGCTGATTCGTGCAGGCGGCTTGCAGCTGCCGCAACTCGTCGCCTTGGCTTAGCAGGTGGATGTGTAGCGGCTGGTCGCGGGGCAATAGCCGCAGATTGTTCAGATATTGCTGGGTGCGGGCGCTTTCCTCGGTTACGGCGGCGGCCAGTTCGCCGGCGCCGATGTTGGATAAGAGAGTGAGGCGGCTGAATTTCAGCCGCCCCGCTTGAAAATAACTTTGCCGTAGTCCACCGACTTCTTGATGGGTGGTGAGCAGCAGATGGGGCATGCGCTGAAGCCCCAGCTTTTTCAGCAGAATTTCGCTCATCAACGGCGCCGAATAGATGCCCGCTAGCGGGGCCTTGCTTGCGCTCAGCGGATCGAGCCAGGGCTTGAGCAAGTCGGCGTTGGTGAGCGCCGACAGCAGTAAACGCAGTTCCTTGCGCTTGCCTTGGCGGGTGCGTTGGGACTCGGCATGACGGTACGGCGTGGCGCGAAACGCCTGCGCTAGTTTACGTCCGACGAGTGTTTGGCGCGCCTTTCCCCACAAGTCGGGGAGGCTGTCTTGGCGGAAATCTTCTTCGATGACATCGGTCAACAGGTAGAACGGCGCGCCGTCCCGGGCGACATAATCGGCGAACGCGTTGTGTCCCGCCTCATCGGCGCGGAATGTGATTTTCCCGGACAGGCGGCCCGCCTCCCAGCGATAGGCGTCCATCTGGTTGCCGGAAAAGTAGAGCAGGCGTTTGCTGAACATGGGACGGCGGGCGTTAGTATTTCAGCCGGGTAATGGTGTCGTAGATTGGCCCCAGCACGGCGAGCATGATCCACGCCATCAGCAGACCGAGTATAACGGTCAGCGCCGGTTCGATGACGGCTTGGAGGCGGTCGATGGATTCCTTGACGTCACGGTCGTAAAAGTAACTGACGTTGAGCAGGGCGGTATCCAGCCCGCCGGTGGCTTCCCCCACCCGCAGCATGCGGGTCACCAGCGGCGGGAATAGGCCGGTGTTGCGGAAGCTCTCGGTAAAGCCGAGGCCGTCGGTAATCATGCGCTCCGCCAGCTGCAATCCTTGGACGATCACCCGGTTGGTGGCGATGCCTTGGGAAATGCGAATGCCGTCTAGGACCGTGATGCCGGCGGCGTACATCATGGCGAAAAAGGTGGTAAAGCGGGCGAGAATAATTTTACGCAGAATGGGGCCCACGACCCACAGGTTCAGTTTGAAACGGTCCACTTGGTAGCGCACCCCGGGGTGTGTTTTGGCCAATGCCTTGATGGTGATGAACAAGGCGATGGGCGCGATAAGGACGATGTACCAGTAGTGGACGAAAAAGTTGGAAACGGCGATGAGCGCCTGGGTTTGCGGCGGCAGGGTCTGCCCCATGTCCTTGAGGAAGGAAACCAGCTTCGGCACTAAATAAATCATGAGGAAGAAGGTGACCGCCAGCACCACGACGGCAACGAACGCGGGGTACAGGATTAATTTTTTCATGTGCGCCGCGATCTCGTCTTGCCACTTGAGGGAGTCGGTCAGTTTTTTGAAGACTTCCGGTAGTTGGCCGCTTTCCTCGCCGGCCTTGACCAGGTTGACGAAGACTTCGTCGAATACCGTGGGGTGCGCCGCCAGCGCTTCGGAAAATAGCTTGCCGCCCTGGATTCGCTCGATGATATTGGCGAGCACTTGTCCCAGGCGAGGATGGTCGATGCTGTCGCGCAAGTCGGCGAGTCCATCCATCAATGGGACTCCCGCCCGGTTGAGCTGCTCCAGGTGGAAACACACGTTGATTAGGTCGCGGCGCGTGACGCGGCGTTTGACCAGTAACATTCGCCGGCCGGTGGGCTTGCCCTTGATGAGATCGAGGCCCAGCCGTGTCAGCCGTTGCTCCAGGTCTTCTAGTGTGTCTGCCTCCAATTGGCCGCGGGAGAACCGGCCTTCCTCGTTGATGGCTTTGTAGGCAAATACAGGCATTAGACCGCCCGTCCGGTGAGATCGATCACGCGCGAGATTTCGTCCAGACTCGTGGCGCCGTCCAGCACGCGTCGCGCGGCGTCGTCGGCGATGGGGCGGAAGCCTTGCGCCAGGGCGCGCTGGGTGAGTTCGATAGAGGTTGCTTCGCGCGAGATCATCTCGTCCAGGTTGGTGTCCATTTTCAGTAGCTCCATGATGGCGGTGCGTCCCTTAAACCCCTGGAAATCGCACCGGTCGCAGCCGATGGCGCGGTAAATGGTCGGGCCGTCTTCGGCGTTTTTTCCGCCGAGCAGGCGTTGCTCCAGGGGGGGGGCGGCGTAAGACTGCTTGCAGTGCGGACAGAGTTTGCGCACCAGGCGCTGGGCGATGATACCGATAATATTGCCGGTAATCACCGTGTGTTTCACGCCCATGTCCAGCAGCCGCTGAACCACGCCGATCGCGGAATTGGTGTGTAGCGTCGAATAGACTTGATGGCCGGTCATAGCGGCGCGGAACGCCATTGCCGCGGTCTCCGCGTCGCGGATTTCACCCACCAGAATCACGTCGGGATCCTGGCGCATCATCGAGCGGATGCCGTCGGCGAAATCGAGCTTGGCCGTTTCGTTAATCGACGTTTGGCGCACCAGCGACAGCGGGTACTCCACCGGATCTTCCAGCGTCATGATGTTCACCATATCGGAGTTGATATGGTTGAGTATGGAGTACAAGGTCGTGCTTTTGCCGCTGC
>DOVS01000281.1 GCA_003519965.1 Betaproteobacteria bacterium | reverse complement strand
TCTGCGCCGTTTCAGCGGGGACGCAACCGGCGATATCGCCGCCGCTCTTGGGTTTACCCTGTTCCAGCCCGTGTTGGCGCCGGTGCTCGGCGCATTGTCGCCTCAGGGTGCGGCGGCGCGCGCCGGAATGCAGCCGCGGGATCGCATTGTCGCGATCAACGGCCAACCGGTTCGTCATTGGGGCGACTTGGTTAAACGCGTGCGCAATGGTCCGGGGAAGCGCTTGGTTTTCCGCCTGTATCGCGGCGATGTTTTGCATCGCGTGACGGTGGTTCCCGCGGCAGTCTCCGCCGGCGAGGGAAAAACCATCGGTCAAATCGGCGCGGCGCCCTATGTCGCGCCGGACGCTTGGCGAGCGCTGACGGCCACGGCGCGGTATGGCCCGGCGCAGGCGCTGAGCCGGGCTCTCGCGCGAACCTGGGATACCGCGTTGTTCAGCTTACGTATGCTGGGGCGCATGCTGACCGGCGGCGTTTCCTGGAAGAATCTCAGCGGCCCCCTGACCATTGCCGATTACGCCGGACAAACGGCGCACCTCGGCTGGCTGCCTTATTTGAGTTTTCTGGCGCTGATCAGTATTAGCCTAGGCGTGCTGAATTTGCTGCCGATCCCCTTATTGGATGGGGGGCACTTAATGTATTATATAGTGGAAATTTTTACCGGGAAGCCGGTTTCCGACAGGGCGATGGAGATCGGGCAGCAAATCGGGATGGCTATTCTGCTGCTGCTCATGCTGTTCGCTTTTTATAACGACATTAATCGCTTAATCGCGGGCTGACAACATAATGAATCAAAAGCAAATGGCAATCCTCGTGGCGGGACTGTTTTCTTCCTCCGCCTGGGCGATCCAGCCTTTCGTGGTGAAGGACATCCGGGTAGAAGGCATTCAGCGCATCGAAGCAGGCACGGTGTTTAATTATCTCCCAATTAAAGTCGGCGAAACGGTGACTGACGAGAAGGCGGCTCAAGCAATTAAGGCGCTGTTTCATACAGGTTTCTTCAAGGACGTGCGGCTAGAAGACGAAAACGGTGTGTTGGTCGTCGACGTGCAGGAACGTCCGGCGATTGCCGACGTGACTTTCGTCGGGATTAAGGCATTTAACGAGACCAAGCTGGCAGCCGCCTTAAAACAAGTGGGATTGGCGGAGTCGCGGATTTTCGATCAATCCATTTTAGACAAAGCGGTGTTGGAGCTGAAACGTCAGTATTATAATCGCGGTAAGTACGGCGTTCATATTACGACGACGGTCACGCCGCTGGGGCGCAATCGGGTGGCGGTCCGCTTCGACGTGAACGAAGGCGCAATCGCCAAGATCAAGCAAATCAATATTGTCGGCAACCATGCTTTTTCCGAGAAGGATTTGCTCGACTTGTTTTCACTAACCACTCCCGGGTGGTTGACCTGGTGGACAAAAAGCGACCAATACTCCCAGCAAAAGCTTGCCGGCGATCTGGAGACTCTGCGCTCCTATTACCTGGACCGGGGATATATGCAATTCCGCATCGATTCCACCCAGGTTGCCATTACACCCGATAAAAAATCTATTTACATTACGATCAATGTTACCGAAGGCCCGAAATACAAGGTTTCCTCGGTGAAGCTGGCGGGTAACTTATTACTGCCTGCGGCCGAGCTACGCAAACTGATTAAACTGCATTCCGGCGATGTCTTTTCGCGGAAGGCGTTGACCGAATCCACCAAGAAGATTGGAGACCGCTTGGGCGATGAGGGTTACGCTTTCGCCAATGTCAATGCGGCGCCGAAACTGGATAAGGCGAAGCATACAGTGGCCTTTACCATTTTTATCGATCCTGGCCGCAAGGTTTATGTGCGCCGGATTCATATTACCGGCAATACCCGGACGAAGGACGAAGTGCTGCGGCGGGAAATGCGCCAGATGGAGGGCGGATGGTATTCCAACGCCAAGATCAAGCGCTCCCGGGTGCGCCTCAACCGGTTGGGGTATTTTTCCGATGTGAACGTGGAAACCCCCGCGGTTGCCGGAACGACGGATCAAGTGGATGTGAATTTCAACGTCACGGAGAAACCGACGGGCAATATCATGATGGGCGCCGGTTTTTCCAGTTCGGAGGGCGTGGTGCTGTCTGGGTCGGTTTCCCAGAACAATCTGTTCGGTTCCGGCAATCAGGTGGCGGTACAGGTCAATAGCGGCCGGGTTAATACCGTCTACTCGGTTTCCTACACCAATCCTTATTACACGATAGACGGCGTCAGCCGGGGGTTCGATGTATATAAGCGCAAAACCGACGCGACTTCCCTGTCGGCGCTGGCGGGGTATTATACTAACTCCGTGGGCGGCGGCGTCCGCTTCGGCATTCCGCTGACGGAGTACGACACGCTCAATCTGGGGTTGTCGGTGGACAGCACTAAAATCACCTTGACGGACCAAAGTCCGCAGCGCTACATCGATTTCGTCAATGATTATGGCGGCGGCAATACTGTGAATACTCGCACCCTGCTGGGTACGTTGGGATGGGCGCGGGATAGCCGGGATAGTCTGCTATATCCCACGAAGGGGCGATTGCAGCGGGTATACGGCGAAGTCGGCCTGCCCGGCGGCAATCTGAAATACTACAAGGCGAGTTACCAGTACCAATGGTTCTATCCGTTATCGCGCACCTTTACCCTGATGCTGAATGGCGAGGCGGGTTACGGTGACGGTTATGGCGGCAAACCATTGCCATTCTTCAAAAACTTTTATGTCGGCGGCGTAACCTCGGTGCGCGGCTACGATACCGCGTCCATCGGACCCAAGGATTCCCAGGGCTACACCATCGGCGGTAATAAACGGTTGGTGGGTAATGCCGAAGTGCTTTTCCCTTTCCCCGGCATGCGCCGCAACAAATCGTTGCGCATGAGCGTGTTCTTCGACGCCGGCGGCGTTTATCCCGCGGGAGAAAAAATCGGATTCAACGAAATGCGCTATTCCACAGGTGTCGCGGTTAACTGGGCCTCGCCTTTCGGGCCGTTGAAGTTTAGCTTGGCGAAGCCGCTGAACGCCAAAGACAGCGACAAATTGCAAAAATTCCAATTCCAGATGGGTTCGGCGTTTTAACTAACCGTTTTTTGAGGAGATGACATTGAAAAAGTTGGTGGCACTGTGGTCATGCGCGTTGATGCTGGGACTGGCCGCCCCATTGGTCTCTGCCGGCGTAAAAATCGGTTTTGTCAATACCGATCAGGTATTTAGGGAAGCCGCGCCGGCATTGAGCGCGCAGAAAAAGTTGGAAAAGGAATTCGCGCCCCGCGAGAAGCAACTGCAAAAAATGGCGCAGAAGGCGAAAGCGCTGCAGAACGATTTGGAAAAGAACGGCATTACGATGAGCGAGTCCAAGCGGCACGCCAAAGAGCGTGCATTGGCCAATCTCAATCTAGAGTTTCAGCGCGCCCAACGCGAATTTCGCGAGGACTTGAATTTACGCCGCAACGAAGAACTTTCTCTGGTGCAAGACCTAGCCAACAAGGCGATTGCCGTTGTCGCGCGGCGAGAAAAATACGACCTGATCCTTCAACAAGCGGTTTACATCAGTCCGCGCATCGATATTACCAAGAAGGTGATTAAGGAGATGGCTAAGTAAATGACGTCGATTCACCGGCCGGAGCTCACTCTTGCTGAGATTGTCGGCCGCTTGGGCGGAGAGTTGATCGGTGACGCGCAGGTCGTCGTGCGGCAGGTGGCGACATTGGCGCAGGCGCAACCCGACCACATTAGTTTTTTTACTGACGGCCGCTACCGTCATCAACTGCACGCCACCTGCGCCGGCGCGGTGATTGTGGGGATGACGGAGCGGGATGCGACGCCGCTGCCGCGGATCGTCGTCGAGAATCCTTCCATTTATCTTGCCCGCGTGTTGGCTCTGCTGAACCCTCCGGCGCCGCAGGATGCGGGAATCCACCCCAGCGCGGTGGTCGATCCCAGCGCGCGAATCGACCGCTCGGCTGTCGTCGGCGCCTTCGTCCAGATCGGGAAAAATGCGTGCTTAGGCCGAGGGACGGTGATTTACGATGGTTGTAGCATCGGCGAGGGCGTGCGCATCGGCGATGAGGCCACCCTTTATCCCCGGGTAACAGTTTATCATGGCTGCGTTATTGGCGACCGGACGATTCTCCATGCCGGCGCGGTGATTGGCGCCGATGGTTTTGGTTTGGCGCAGGAAGAAGGAAAATGGATCAAAATTCCCCAAATCGGCGGTGTGGTGATTGGCGATGACGTGGAAATCGGCGCCAACACCACCGTGGATCGCGGCGCGCTGGACGATACGGTGATCGAGGAAGG
>DOVS01000013.1:244-5894 GCA_003519965.1 Betaproteobacteria bacterium | reverse complement strand
AAAGACGTATAAATGCCCCATGCCCGCATAGGACAATGCCCCATGCGCATGCGCCTCCCCTCCGGCCACGACGCAGAAAAACCCGAGAAACGCCGCCGCTAACGAGGGTGCGGCGCCATGCCAGCGCAACAGTTCCCGCCGGTATAACCGAATCCAGGACACGGCAATAGGAATCAAGGCCGCCAGCCACAGCGCCGCGCCGCCCCATGCCAGCCACGGCAGCCACGCCGCACCGCCGGCAATCAGTAACGTTCCCGCGACGCAAAACGGCAACCCCCGCCGCATACGCGCGCTCACGCCAGGGTCGAAACGACCGGCAACCGTCGGCAGCAACACCTGCACGGTGCCCATGGCGGTCAACCCAATGAATCCGATCAAGTTGAGATGCAAGTGGAAGAGCCGCAACGCGAATCGCTGACTGGGCCACGCGTTCATCGCCACTACCGCCAACAATGCCAGCATCAGACAGCCTAATGCCGCCGCATACCAGTAAAGGCACGGGTGCGGCGCACCCAAGGCGCGCCGGGCGCGCCGCCGCATCCATATCGCCATGGCGCCGGCAATGCCCAGCATGGCCGCCGCTGGTATATAGAGATCACCCCTATCGGTACGGAAAAATAAGCCGGCGGCGAGCAACCCGGCAACGGCGGCGAGCAACCCCAAGCCGGCAATCCCGGCAGGGGCGGCGCGGCTACGGGTTAGCACCGGAACAAAATGGGAAATAGCGGCAATGATTAGCGGCATGGCGCCCGCCGCCAAGGCAAGATGGATATGAACCGCCGGCGCTGCGGGAGAAAGCAGCGGCAACGCCAACGCCGCCGCGAACGCAAGTAACGCCAGCACAGCGAGCAAGGACAGCACGGTTTGCCTTCCGCTCCCGCCGGGACGGCGGTTACGGAAATTCATGCATGGCGCAGGGAAAAATCGTGGAATCGGCTCTCGATACGCGCGTAAAACGCCGGGTCGAACAACCCGCCGCTTTCCGTAAAGTCACATAGCGCCGCGTCGGCGCATCCCAGGGGACGGAACTCCTGTAAAGCATAGTGGCTGACGCCCATCTCCATCAAGATTTCCGCCATCTCCAATATGTCTTGCCGAGTCAGCAGGGAGGGATGCAGCGTGGTGCGGAATTCATAATCGACTCCGGAGGACAACACCAGCGCAGCGCTTTCCCGCGCTTTCTCGCCGCTGCCGGGGATGCCGGTCACGCGGTCATAGCGCGCATCGAAAGGCGCCTTAACATCCAGGCCCACCCAATCCAAACGCGGCAGCAAGCGTTTCAAGCGATCGGGATACGGGCCGGCGGTATGCAACCCTGCCTTAAAGCCCATGGCTTTTACCGTTTCAATGGCGTCGATCAACGACGGTTGCAGTGTCGGCTCGCCGCCGCTGAACACCACGGCGTCCAGCAAACCGCGGCGCCGGTGAAGAAACGCCAGCACCCACTCCCAAGTAACGGCCTGGTCGCCGGCGCGGGGAATCAGATGCGGATTATGACAATAACCGCAACGCCACGGACATCCCTGACAGAAAACCACCAGCGATAGGCAACCGGGATAATCCGTGGTGGTCAGCGGCGTCAGGCCGCCGACGGATAAAAGGCGAGGGGAAAGCTCAGCCTTGGCCGGCTCGCTTTTCAACAAAGTAAGTGCGCTCATGATATTCACCCTTCTTGCCGATATTGAACGATGATACCGGCCGGTGATAACCCATCACCCGCGTCCATATCTCGCATGGCTGGCGCTCATCATCATGCAACGTAATTTCTTTCGACTTCAGGCCCTCTTGATTGGACAGATCGGTCATATTTTCCTCCTTCACGACAAATTAAATCCCGTTAGGCGTTCGCCCGTTGTTGTTTTCTCGCAATCAGTTCGACGTCGCATTTCGGGCAGAATTTATGCTCTCCCGACAAGTAGCCGTGTTTAGGGCAAATGGAGAATGTCGGCGTCACCGTGATATACGGCAGGCCGAACCGCTCCAGCGACCGCCGCACCAAGGACTTGCATGCCTGGCTGTCGCTGATGCTCTCGGTCATATACAAGTGAAGCACGGTGCCGCCGGTATATTTACGCTGCAACGCGTCCTGCCGCTCCAGCGCCTCGAACGGATCGTCGGTGAATCCCACCGGCAACTGGGAAGAATTCGTGTAATAGGGCATCTCCCGCGTACCGGCCTGAAGAATGCCGGGATAATGCTTGCGGTCCTCCTTGGCGAAACGGTAGGTCGTGCCCTCCGCCGGCGTTGCCTCCAAATTGTACATATGGCCGGTTTCTTCCTGGAACACCACCATCTTGGCGCGCACGTGATCCAGCAGCCGGTTGGCGAAATCGTGCCCCCATTCGGTGGTAATGTCGTGCGCGTCATTGGTAAAGTTGCGGATCATTTCATTGACGCCATTGACGCCGATGGTGGAGAAGTGATTGCGCAAGGTGCCGAGATAGCGTTTAGTATAAGGAAACAAGCCATTGTCGATATGGCGCTGAATGACTTTACGCTTGTCTTCCAGTGTGTTTTTGGCAATCTCCATCAACAGGTCCAAGCGTTGCATCATGCCGGCTTCGTCGCCTTTGTGACGGTAGCCGAGGCGTGCGCAATTAATCGTCACCACGCCAACCGAGCCAGTCTGCTCGGCGGAGCCGAACAAGCCGTTGCCCCGTTTGAGCAGCTCCCGTAAGTCCAGTTGGAGGCGGCAGCACATGGAGCGCACCATGTTAGGCTTGAGGTCGGAGTTAATAAAGTTCTGGAAATACGGTAAGCCGTATTTTGCGGTCATGGCGAATAACAACTCGGCGTTTTCGCTGTCCCAGGGGAAGTCCTCCGTCATGTTGTAGGTAGGAATGGGAAAAGTGAAGACCCGGCCCTTGGCGTCGCCTTCGGTCATGACCTCGATGTAAGCGCGGTTAATCATATCCATTTCGCGCTGCAACTCGCCGTAGGTAAACGGCATTTCCTCGCCGCCGAGGATCGGCACTTGTTCCTGGAGGTCCTCCGGGCAAGTCCAGTCGAACGTCAGGTTGGTGAACGGCGTTTGCGTTCCCCAGCGGGATGGTACGTTGAGGTTGTAAATCAGCTCCTGGATATACTGTTTGACTTCCCGGTAAGGGAGATCGCCCTTGCGCACGAACGGCGCCATGTAAGTATCGAAGGAGCTGAACGCTTGCGCTCCCGCCCACTCGTTCTGCAAGGTGCCGAGAAAGTTAACGATTTGCCCCACCGCGCTCGACATATGCTTGGGCGGACCGGCTTCCACTTTGCCCGGCACGCCGTTCAATCCTTCGTTGAGCAAGGTGCGGAGCGACCAGCCGGCGCAATATCCCGCCAGCATGTCCAGATCGTGAATATGAAAGTCGCCCTCGCGGTGCGCAATTCCCGCCTCTGGGGCATACACGTGGTTAAGCCAATAGTTGGCCACCACCTTACCGGATACGTTGAGGATCAAGCCGCCCAAACTGTATCCTTGGTTGGCGTTGGCGTTCACCCGCCAGTCCATTTGCTCCAAGTATTCGTTGACCGAACTCGCCACATCCACGACCGTTTTGCGGTCCTGGCGCAGGGAGCGATGCCGCTCCCGGTAAACGATGTAGGCGCGCGCGGTTTTAAAATGGTTGGCGGAGATCAGCACTTGCTCCACCACATCCTGAATTTTTTCGATAGACGGCGGCTCGCTGCGGAACTTGTGAATGAGCACCTTGCTCACTTGATGGGCGAGCAATTCCGCCTCTCCGCTGCTGAATTCTCCGGCGGCTGCACCCGCCCGCTCGCTAGCGGAGCGAATTTTGCCGCTATCGAAGGCGACCCGGGAACCGTCCCGCTTAATGATATTCCGTGGAAGCGAGAGCACGTTTTCCTCATTGCTCCCGGAGTGAGTTACCGCCATTCATCCCTCCTAGCGCCTTGCTTCGTTGACCTTCCCCTGGCCGCGGTGTCCCCTTGGCCTCGCCGATACCACAACATGTTGTTGTCGATACCCTCAAGATAGCCATTATCTTGTGGATGGTCAAGACATCAATTGCATTTCCTTGCTTTCGATCAAGACTCGCCGCGCACTATAGCCAATGCGGCCGCAACCGCCGCGCCAGCCTTGCCGGCGTCAGTGCGGCAAGCTCCAGCCGCGGCAAATCCAGGCTATCGAGCGTATTTTTCGCCAGCAGCCCTAATTCGGTATCCCCTTCCACGATCAAGCGACGATTGAAAAACAAAGTGTCCGGGTCTTCCTTGCGCAACGCCAGCATCAGAAAGTCATAGGCGGTGGCGCGAATCGCCAGGTCGGGGACGGCGCTAGCCGTGCGGGGAACAAAACCGCGGCGGTCGATGGTGAAATGGAAACGAAGTCCGGCGTCGCTCACGTGAAGGCAAATCAGCTTGCCGTGCAACGGCTCCAGCGACGCCAGCGGGATAATCCGCCCCAGCGCCACATTCAAGGTCTTGGCGAAAGCAAACGAGGGGGGGTATTGCGGCAGCAGGGAAAAAAGCCGGCTCACCGGACTTGGAAAGGTAAACGTATAATCGTCCATCGTAAAAGCTCCTTAAACAAGCGCCTGGAGGGAGCGTCCGGCGGGAATGGGGCGTTGACTCCGTTATCCGGCCGACGCCGTCTGCGCCATGCCGGCCTTGCCGTACCAATACCCGTCGCACATCGTATCCGCCGTCCAGCGGTTGAGTTGGCTCATCGCCTCCGCGGCGTTCATGGTCCCGTCCAACCGGCCGCGGAACAACGCCAGAATACGCGGCGTATGAAACGCCTGAGGGCTAACCCGCACGCTATCCACGCCCAGACCGATCATCGCATCCAACTCGCCGAGCAAATTGTAGCGATTGGCCGACTGCGTCTGAATCCCGTTTAACGTCAAGAATGGCTGGCCTTCACGCGTTTTCAGCGTCAGCCCGTCAGGATAATCGAGACAACGAAACTGGCAATCGTCCTTGGGCAGATCGTAGTGACGCGCGGTGAAACAACGCGCCGAAAAAGCCAGCGGCAGACGGCCGTAGGCGAATACCTCGGTTTCCATGGCGGCCGGCCGNNCGCCGCCCCGCCTGCATCTGGCGCAAGCTGGCGCGGGACATCTCCACCGGCATCACCCACCGGCTAGCGCCGAGCTCTGCTAGCCACTCCAGTATCTGCGCGTTATACATATTCAAATGCGGGCCGGCGACAAAGGCGCCGTGTCCGGCAAGCAAACGCACCGCGCCCATGTCGTTGGCCTCCACCTTAAAGCGGCCGTTGGCGGTTATTTTACGCAGTGTTTTAAGGTCGGATTCCGACTCCAGCAGCGCCTGGGTGGACAGCACCACTTCCTTACCGGCGTCGACCAGCCGCTCCGCCACCGCCAACCAGTCGTCGGTACGCAAGAGATGACGACGGGAACAAACCGTTTCCCCTAAATAGACGGTGTCTACCGGCGCAGCGGCGATTTCGTCATAAAAATCGAGCAGCTTCTCGCGCTGCCAATAATAAAGCACGGGGCCAAGAGCAAGTTTCATCGGCTTATTTCCAGGGCCGGTGATAGGCGCCCAGCGTATGCTGACTGCCTTCGGCGACCTTATTCAATTGCGCCATCCAGGCGTCGTTCACAGTATAGTCTTGCGGCGCGCGCTGGGCCTGATCGATCGCCGCCCGCCAGACCCGCGTTACCTGCTCGACGTAGGC
>DOVS01000013.1:0-178 GCA_003519965.1 Betaproteobacteria bacterium | reverse complement strand
GCTGGCGGCCCTCGATCTTGATGGCGGAAATTCCCATGCGCAGCATCTCCGGCAGCAGTTCCAGGGTATTGAGACTGGCGGGCTCCTCGATGGCGTAATAGGTGTCGTCGTTAACTTGGAAACGCCCTTTGCACAAGGTGGGGTAGCCAGCGTTCTCGCCCGCGGCGTAGCGGTCGAG
>DOVS01000344.1 GCA_003519965.1 Betaproteobacteria bacterium | reverse complement strand
AAGGATCTCTATCCCTTTATCAGCGTCGTGCCTTCCGGCGTGGGGGAAATCACGCTGCGTCAGGCCGAGGGATGGGCTTACCTTCATCCCGCCGCGCCCACCGAGGAACAGTTATAGGAGATTAATCGCTCGGCGCCGTCCGGTTATTCGACCGTGACCGATTTGGCTAAATTCCGCGGCTTGTCCACATCGGTGCCTTTTTGCAGTGCCGCGTGGTAGGCGAGCAATTGCAGCGGAATGGTATGGAGAATCGGGCCGAGATCGTGGCCGGCGCTGGGTAGTTCGATAACGTGGACGCCGTCGCCGGCCGTCATTCGGCTGCCCTGGTCGGCGAAGACGTACAATTCTCCGCCTCGCGCCCGGACTTCCTGCAAGTTGGATTTCAGCTTTTCTAGCAAGGCGTCGTTGGGGGCGATCGCGATGACCGGCATATTTTTGTCGATCAGCGCTAGGGGGCCGTGCTTGAGTTCTCCCGCTGGATACGCTTCGGCGTGAATATACGAAATTTCCTTCAGTTTGAGCGCGCCTTCCATGGCAATGGGATAATAGGACCCCCGTCCAAGAAATAGCGCGTGGTGCTTATCCGCAAAGCGTTCCGCCCAGCGCTCGATGTGTTTTTCCAAGGTCAGCAGGTCTTGCGTTTTGCCGGGTAATTGGTGCAACGCGGCTAATAATGCAGTTTCCTGGTCGGCGGTTATTTTTCCGCGGTGTTTGCCGAGCACCAGGGACAGAAGAAAAAGCGCCACTAATTGGGCGGTAAAGGCCTTGGTCGAGGCAACCCCGATTTCCAGGCCGGCGCGGGTCAGGAAGTGTAGCGCCGATTGACGCACGAGCGTGCTTTCTGGCACGTTGCAAATCGCCAGGGTGTAACTATGTCCCAGCGCCTTGGCGTGTCCCAGCGCGGCTAGCGTGTCCGCGGTTTCTCCGGATTGGGAAATCGTAACGATTAGCGTCTTGGGGCGGGGAACGCTTTGACGGTAGCGGTATTCGCTAGCCACTTCGGCGGTGCACGGTATCCCAGCGATCGCTTCCAACCAATAGCGCGCGACCATGCCGGCGTGATAGCTCGTGCCGCAGGCGAGGATCGATACGCTGTCGATTTCCGCGAAGGCCGCGGGCGCTTGCGCGCCAAACAGTTCCGCGGCGAGGGGGGCGTCGGTGTGAATGGCGGCTAGTGTATCGGCGATCGCCCGGGGCTGCTCGTAAATCTCCTTTTGCATGAAGTGGCGGTAATGGCCGAGTTCCGCTAGCTCCGCGGTCAATTCGCTGACGTGATGTTCGCGCGTCACCGCTTCCCCATGGCTATTGTAAATATGGAAATCCAGCAGGCCGATGTCGGCGATATCGCCTTCCTCTAGGTAAACGAAACGTTGGGTGACGGGCAGCAGCGCCGAGGCGTCGGAGGCGATAAAATGCTCCTCGATACCGACGCCGATCAATAAAGGGCTGCCGCGCCGGGCGCATACCAGGCGGTTGGCGGCGTCTTCCGCCAGCACCGCGATGGCGAATGCGCCATGCAGCTCCGCCACGGCTTGGCGCGTGGCTTGGAGAAGGTCGCAGCTGCGCCGGTAATGATGGTGGATCAGGTGGGCGATGACTTCGGTGTCGGTATCGGAGTCGAAATGGTAGCCCTGTTGCTGCAACACGCGGCGCAGCGTTTCGTGGTTCTCGATAATGCCATTGTGCACGACGGCGATGGCGTTGTGGCTGAAGTGGGGGTGTGCGTTGTCTTCCGTCGGCGCGCCATGGGTCGCCCAGCGCGTATGGGCGATGCCGGTATGGCCATGGGCGTGGACGGCGTGAATCTTGTTTTCCAATTCAGCGACCCGGCCAATACTGCGGATACGCGTCAAACCCGGATTGAGTAAGGCGACGCCGGCGGAATCGTAGCCCCGGTATTCCAGCCGTTTGAGTCCTTCAATAAGAATCGGGATAACATTTCGTTGCGCAACGGCGCCGATAATTCCGCACATAAGCGAGCCTTTACTGACTTTTTTTCACGGGACGCCGCCAGCTAGGGACGCTAACCTGTTTGCTGCGCGACAGCGTGAGCCCATCCGCCGGAACATCGCGTGTGATGGTGGAGCCAGCGCCGACGGTTGCCCCCTTTTTTACCGTAACTGGCGCGACTAATTGGGTGTCCGAGCCGATAAACACGTTGTCCTCGATGGTGGTGCGGTGCTTATTGGCGCCATCGTAGTTGCAGGTGATGCTGCCGGCGCCGACGTTGATGTTTTTCCCCAGGTCGCTATCGCCGATATAGCTTAGGTGATTGATTTTACTATTATCTCCGATGTTGCTGTTCTTGATTTCCACAAAGTTGCCGACATGTACCGTTGCGGCCAGCCGCGCGCCGGGGCGAAGCCGGGCAAAGGGGCCGATGCGGCAACTATCGCCAACCATCGCTTGCTCGATTAAGGAAAAGGCTTCGATGACCGTATCCTTGCCGATAGTCGCATTCCGAATGACGCAGTGCGCGCCGATTGTGACATTTTCCCCCAGCGCGACCTCGCCCTCGAATATGCAGTTGACGTCAATGGACACGTCTTGGGCGCACGTGAGCCGGCCGCGAATGTCGATGCGCGCCGGGTCGGCTAGGGTGACGCCTTGAGCGAGCAGCTCCCGGGCGCTTTCCCGCTGAAACACCCGCTCCAGCTCGGCAAGTTGCTGTTTATTATTGACGCCGTGAATTTCCCATTCCCGCTGCGGGTGATGGGTGGTTATGGCGATCCGCTGAGCGGCGGCGAGCGGGACAATATCGGTTAAATAATATTCTCCCTGGGTGTTGCGGGTGTCGAGGCGAGGCAGCCAGTCCGCCAAATGGCGGGTGGGCAGCGCCATAAAGCCGGTGTTGATTTCGTGGATTTGGCGCTGTTCGGGGGTGGCGTCTTTTTCCTCGATAATGGATTGGACGCCGCCGCCGGTGTCGCGGACGATGCGCCCGTAGCCGGCAGGGTCGGTCAGGTGCGCAGTGAGAAGGGCCAAGCCGCCTTCCTGCGCATGTCTGGCGAGTGGCCGCAATGTGTCGCAGGCAATGAGCGGAACGTCGCCGTATAAAATGAGCGTAACGCCTTGCTTCGTGAGCGCAGGGAGCGCGGTCAGCATGGCATGGCCGGTGCCTTGCTGCGGTTCTTGACGCACCCAGTGGAGATCGGCGGCGGGGAATGCGGCGGCGACCGCGTCGCCGCCATGTCCGTGAACAACGATAATCCGGCGGGGGCGCAACGCGCGGGCGGCGCCGATGACATGGGCCAGCAGCGGTTGCCCGGCTAGTGGATGCAGTACTTTCGGGTGGCGCGAGAACATCCGCGTTCCCTTGCCGGCGGCCAGAATCACGATATTCTCAATGGCCAGGGAAGGAGGGTGCGTGGTCACTTTGTGGGATGGTCTAATACAGTATGGAGTCGCGCTTCATTCTAACGGCAATTCCCAAAATAAAAAAGCAGCGCCTGGCTGCTTTTTCCCGGGAGGGGGCGCTTACTTTTTCTTGCGTAGGCGGTAACGATGCAGAGAACGCAATTGGGCGACGGCGGTTGCCAGCTCGCTTTGTGCGCGGGCGTAATCGATTTCCGTCGCCCGCTGTTTCAGCGCTTCCTCCGCCTTTTGCTTCGCTTCCATCGCTTTGGCCTCGTCCAGGTCTTTACCGCGTATCGCCGTGTCCGCCAGGATGGTCACCACCTGGGGCTGAACTTCGACGAGTCCGCCAGAAACGAAAATCACTTCCTCGTCTTCCTGGTTGGGAATTTTTAGCCGGACCGTACCCGGTTGGATACGGGAAATAAAGGGCGTGTGGCGGGGATGAATGCCGATTTCCCCCATTTCGGCGGGCGCGACGACAAATTCCGCCTGCCCGTTAAAAATGGACTGCTCGGCGCTCACTACGTCCACGTGTATGGTCATCGCCATGGAACGGCTCCTTCTTTTACTGGATGGTCTTCGCTTTTTCCACCGCTTCTTCGATGGAGCCGACCATATAGAATGCTTGTTCCGGCAAGTGGTCGTACTCGCCGTTGACGATGCCCTTGAAGCCGGCAATGGTGTCTTTTAGCGAGACGAACTTACCCGGCGTTCCGGTGAAAACTTCCGCGACGAAGAACGGCTGGGAGAGGAAGCGCTGAATTTTACGGGCGCGGGAAACGGCCATTTTATCTTCCGGCGCCAATTCGTCCATTCCCAGGATAGCGATGATGTCGCGCAGTTCCTTGTAGCGCTGGAGCGTACTTTGCACGGCGCGCGCAATGTTGTAATGCTCTTCGCCGACCACCAACGGATCTAGCTGGCGGGATGTGGAATCCAGCGGATCCACCGCTGGGTAGATCCCCAGTTCGGCAACTTGGCGGGAAAGCACGACGGTCGCATCCAAGTGGGCGAAGGTCGTGGCTGGCGAAGGGTCGGTCAAATCGTCCGCTGGGACATACACCGCTTGAATCGAGGTGATCGATCCTTTCTTGGTGGAGGTAATGCGCTCTTGCAGCCGCCCCATTTCGTCCGCCAGCGTCGGCTGGTAGCCCACGGCGGACGGCATGCGGCCCAGGAGCGCGGATACTTCGGTGCCCGCCAGGGTGTAACGGTAAATGTTATCGATA
>DOVS01000076.1 GCA_003519965.1 Betaproteobacteria bacterium | reverse complement strand
CAGACGTCATTGACGGTTAGCGATCTGTCGGCGGCGGGGAGTCGGGCGATCGCGGATTCATCCGCCGAAATTCAATCGCTCGCCCGCTCCGTGGACGACGTAGCGCAATTGATGGCGCAGTTGGCGCAACGCTCCGCCGAAGTGACTCAGGTAACCGGGCTGATTAAGGATATCTCCGATCAGACGAACCTCTTGGCGCTAAACGCCGCTATCGAGGCGGCGCGCGCGGGGGAGCACGGGCGCGGGTTCGCCGTAGTGGCGGACGAGGTGCGCTTGCTGGCGCAGCGGGCGCGAGTTTCCGCCGATGAGATCAGCGGTACGATCGATACGATCCAGCGCGAAATCCAGCAGGCGGTTACACGCATGGCGGCGGCGAGCCGCCAAGCGCAGGAAGGGGTGGACCATGCCGACGGAGTGACCGAAGCGCTGGCGAAAATTAACGACCAAGCGCTGGCGGCGCTGGACAGTGTGCAACAGATTGCGGCGAGCACCCGGCAGCAAAGCGCGGCGAGTAACGACATCGCGCAACATGTAGAGCAGATTGCCGCCAGCGCCCAGCAGAATAGCCACGCCGCCGCCGAGACCGCCGGCGTCGCCTCCCACCTCACCTGGCTGGCGCAAGGTTTGCGCACGGCCCTGGCGGATTTTCGCACCGGATAAACGCATTAGTTAAGGAGAGACCGCATGACGGATACCGTGTGGATGATTGTTCTGCTTTTGCTGGCGGTGGTCGTTGGCTTTAGCTATGCATTTCAGTCGGCGGAGCGGCGGCGCTGCTTCGCCATTCGGCGCGAAGGCGTGCGCGTCAATCGTTTAATTAAGCAAGTACTGCAAGACGTGCAGCAGCATCGCGGCATGGCGAACGCTTACCTGAACGGCGATGCGGCATTTGCAGCGCGGCTTCAGCAAAAGCAGGCAGAGATCGAACGCGGTCTGCAAGAATTGGACGCCCACCGTAACCGCGGATTGATGACCCCGCTGCGGTGGGACCGCGTCCGCGGCGATTGGCGCGTATTGCATGGGGCGGTGCTGGAGCTGACCGTGGAAGACAGCTTTCAGCGCCACAGCGATTTGATTCGCGTGATTCTCTATTTGATGGGCGACGTCGCGGAGCGCAGCCAGTTAGGCGATGGCTGCGCCGCCGCTGCCGCGTTGATCGGTGCGTTATGGACGCAAATCCCCCTTGCCGCCGAGGAACTGGGGCAGGCGCGGGGAATTGGCGCCGGCGTCGCCGCGCAAGGCCGCTGTTCCGGCGTGGCGCGGATCAAGCTGCGTTTTTTGGAGGAGCGGATTGGTGAAATCATGGACGGAGTGAGCCGTGGCTTGGCTCAGGCTGGGTTGCCGCCATCGCAGGCTGCGCCGGTTACCCAGGCTTGGACAGCGGCTCAGCAGGTTGTCCGCGATTTTCTGGCCGTTCTGGATACCCAGCTGATTAATGTGGAGCGGCCCAGGGTCGATGCCGAGCATTTTTTCGGCGCCGCCACGCAAGCGGTCGATGCGGCATTCCATGTTTTCGGCGTGGCGTCCGATGCGCTGGAAAGCGCCATGGACGCTACGGCGCGCGCGCCGTAGTTTAGCGTCATGGCGGCGCACCGCCGCACGCGGTTTTCGCCCTGGAAACGCCTGCGTGTGGATCGCCTATCGCCCGTTAGATTTCAACATTAAGGAATACCGCATGAAAATAGCAATCCGTCCGATGAGGGAGGATTTTCTGTTAAAGGTTCGCGAAGCGAATTTAGATGACCAGAACCAAAAAGTAGTTCGTCTCACCGCGGACGGTGGCGAACCTTGCCGAGACGTTCTTCGTAGAGCGCGTCCTGGCGAAGAACTTATTTTGGCCAGTTATTGCCCGTTTACCATCGCAGGCCCGTACAAGGAATACGGTCCAGTGTTCGTGCTTACTTCTCCTTCGACAGAGGTCGTCGACTACCAATCGTTTCCATTGCCGAAAGGGTCGCCAACAGACTATTTGCGCGAGCAGCCGTTTGTTCTGCGCGCATACAGTAAGGCCGAAAATATTGTCGCTGCGGAGCTTTTAGAACCTTCATCCGCTCAAGCGGTTTTAAATACCCTGTTTGAGGACAGCCAAGTCGCGTTCATTTTGGCTCGGTATGCGGCATATGGATGTTACAGCTTTAGAGTCGAACGCGGGTGAGCGGACCGGATGCGCCAGCGGACCCCGCCGCGATGTTTGCAAGGCAAAATACGCCCCCTTGTTCGCCGCCGGCGCGCTTGCCGATCATGGTATGGCATGGCCCGGGATACCCGCAGCCCGTTGACGCTGAAGCGGCGGTTTCCAGATAACGTTCGCCTTGGCGCGTCTGCATTTCGAAGTATTGCCCGAAAGCCGGACGAACGAGGATGGCGGATAAGCGCTGCATCGGGTCTCGGTCTCATTTCCCGCCGGTTATCCAGGACGGGTTGCGGCCAATCACGCGGTAGTGCTTGTGCTCGCTCGTGTGCAAGTCGTCCGTCTCCCGTAGCTGAATGATTGTTTCCCTTCCCATGCGTCTGAAACCGTTGCCGCGTAGCCAAGAGATGTGGCGCGCCGGGGCCGCGCATCCTCTTTCCTTGCCCGTCCACTTAGTCGATTCACCGTCACTGTGGAAGCGCGGGGCTCGGTGCGTTCGTCCGTTGACCGGATTCTATTCCTATTGTTAGCGTAGGCCCG
>DOVS01000162.1 GCA_003519965.1 Betaproteobacteria bacterium | reverse complement strand
TTGCCTGCGAATATTTAAAAAGGCAATGGGGTTAAGCACATGGCGAAGCTGATCTTGAGCATGGACGAGGCGGTAATCCAGGAATACGACATCGGTAAGGAACGCCTCACCATCGGGCGCAAACCAGGCAACGATATCCAGATCGATAACTTGGCGGTTAGCGGAGCGCATGCGGAGATCACCACGATTCTGAACGATTCTTTTCTGGAGGATTTGGATAGCACCAACGGCACTCTAGTGAACGGCGCGCCCATCAAGAAACATTATTTGCAAAACGGCGATGTGGTCGAAATCGGCCGCCATCAGCTGAAGTACGTTAACGCCGACAGCGAAGCCGGCGAGACGGCGGCGGACTTTGAAAAGACGCTGATTATGCGCGCCCCGCCGCTGGCGCAGGAGAGCGGGGCTGGCACGGCGGCAAGCGGTACGGCGACGCTGGATGTGACGCCGGCGATCGCGGCCGCCGTGGCCGCACCGACGGAGGCCGGTGCGCAGCCCTCCGCGCCGGTGGAGAGCGATCCGCAGCTTTCCACGCCGCCGCCTGCACTGGCGCTGATTCAAATTCTCACCGGCTCCAACACCGGCAAGGAAATCGAACTGGCCAAGTCGCTGACTTCCTTGGGGCGGCCCGGCGTTCAAGTCGCCGTGATTACCCGCCGGCCCCACGGTTATTTTATAACCCATGTTCAGGGCGGCGATTATCCTCTCGTTAATGGCGAGACGCTCGATGCGCAGCCGCGTCTGCTCCATGAGCACGACGTGATCGAGATCGCAGCGGTCAAAATGGAGTTTTTTTTCAAATAACCGGCGGCGTTTTAGCGGGGGACGGCGGAGCCGCCGTCCCGTAGCCAGGAAAGGCGGCGTGGATTGAGAAAGTATTCCCTCCGAATCGTCTTGGGGCTGTTGGTGACCGCGGTGTTTCTGCTGAACGCCGTGGGTGGCGTGCGTATTGGCCTGCTTCATCGGTTGGAGGCGCTCACCTACGATTTACGGCTGCATTTTTCCGCTTCCCGCGCCGTTGCCCGCGATGTCGTGATCGTCGATATCGACGAAAAAAGCTTGGCGGAGGAAGGCCATTGGCCGTGGCCGCGCGATAAACTCGCGCAATTGCTGGATACCTTATTCAATCGCGACCATGTGGCGCTGGTGGGGTTCGATGTCGTGTTCGCTGAAAAGGATAGGAGCTCTGGTTTACCCGTACTGGAGCATTTGGCTCGGGGAACGCTAAAAGGCGACGCGCGTTACCGGGCGGCGTTGCGCACGCTCCGCCGGCGTCTCGACTACGATGGATTATTCGCCCAGGCGCTGAAAGGACGGCGCGTGATTCTTGGCTACTATTTCACGTTTCACGGCGAGAATCGCGCGCGCGTCAACGGCATGCTGCCGTCGCCGGTCTTTCCCGCCGGCGCGTTTCACGGTATGGGGATTCCTTTCGCCAAGGCGACCGGCTACGGCGCTAATCTTCCCGTGTTGCAGAAAAACGCGCTGGGCGCCGGCCATTTCGTGCCGTTGCCCGATGTCGACGGCGTCATCCGCCGGGTGCCGATGCTGGTCGAGTACCACGGCGCGTATTACGAATCCTTGGCGCTGGCGATGGCGCGGGCTTATCTGGGCGATCCGCCGGTCATTGCCGGCTTGCCGCCGGGCGGCGGCGGTTATCATCGGCTGGAATGGTTGAAAATCGGCGACCGCAAGATTCCGGTGGATGGCCGCGTCATGGCGTTGATTCCCTACCGGGGCGGCCAAGGTAGTTTTCGCTACTTTTCCGCGGCGGATATTTTGCGGGATCGGGTCGATCCCGCGGCGCTGGCCGGCGCCATCGTTCTGGTGGGCGCGACAGCGCCCGGGTTGATGGATTTGCGCTCTACGCCGATGGGCGCGGCGTATCCCGGTGTGGAAATTCACGCTAATTTGATCGAAGGCATCTTGCATAACCGGATTAAGGCGCGGCCGGCGTATGTGTTCGCCGTGGAATTCACCACCTTGCTGATGACGGGTTTGCTGCTTTCCTTGTGGCTGCCGTTTCTGAGCCCATTGAAATCGACGCTGGCGACCGCCGGGGTGCTGGCGGCGGTGATCGGCGTCAACTGGGCGGCGTGGGATGCAAATTTGGTCCTGCCGCTGGCGGCGCCGCTGGTTATGATCGTTTGGCTGTACGCGCTGAATATGGGCTATGGTTTTTTCGCCGAAACGCGCGCCAAACATAAAATTACCGGACTGTTCGGGCAATATGTGCCGCCCGAGCTGGTTGCCGAGATGAGTCGTGATCCCGATCCATTCAACATGGAGGGGGAGAGTCGCGAATTGACCGTGTTGTTTTCCGACGTGCGCGGTTTTACCTCGATTTCGGAGGGATTGCCGCCCAAGGAGCTCGCTCGGCTGATGAATGAATACCTAACGCCGATGACCCAGGTGATCCACAAGCATCGCGGCACCATCGACAAATACATCGGCGATGCAATCATGGCGTTTTGGGGTGCGCCGCTACGCGATGATGCGCATGCTCGCCACGCGGTGCTGGCGGCGCTGGACATGCAGACGGCGCTGGCCGGGCTGCGGTCGCGGTTTCTCCAGCGCGGCTGGCCGGCCGTTCATATCGGCGTCGGCGTCAACAGCGGGGCGATGAGCGTCGGCAACATGGGCTCGCAATTCCGCATGGCGTATACGGTGATGGGCGACGCGGTGAATCTGGGATCGCGCTTGGAGGGCCTGACGAAGCGATACGGCGTCGAGGTCGTCGTCGGGGAAGCCACCCGACGGCTTGTTTCCGGCGTCGTTTTTCGCGAGCTAGACCGGGTGCGGGTGAAGGGAAAGGATGAAGCGGTGGCAATCTATCAGCCGCTAGGGTTGGACGGCGAAGTGGACGCGGCGGTGGCGGAGGAAGCGAACGCCTTCGACGCGGCGCTCGCGTTATACCGCGGCCAGCGCTGGGACGAGGCGGAGGCCCGGCTGATCGCGTTGCGCGAGGCGGCGCCCGAGAACCCGCTATATACTCTGTATCTGGAGCGCATCGCCCA
>DOVS01000006.1:743-3225 GCA_003519965.1 Betaproteobacteria bacterium | reverse complement strand
AGGCCGCTTCCCGGCTCCAACTTACCCCGCCGCAGCCCCTAGCGGCGGATACACCTCCCTTCCGATTCGGCGCATTCTGCGAGTGGACGGCCAATCCGCCAGCCCCACTTCCCGGCGGATGGCGTGGCAGGCGTCCACAATGCGCTGCAAATCTGCCGTGGATAAGCCTGCCGTGACCGAGAACCGGATGAGCGCGCGGTTTTTTGGTGTCGCCGGTGCAAAGAATACCGCCCCGAAAATTCCCCGCGCCTCCAAGGCGTCCCGCAACACCATCGTTTGACGCTCGCTGCCGGATTCCAGCGCGATGATTTGGGATTGGCTATCCGCTACGTTGTAGCCCATGGCGGCAAGATGGACGCGCAAATAGTCCGCATGGGCGTGGAGCGCGTCGCGCCGCCAACTATCTTGCTCGATGAGAGTCAGCGTCTCGTTCAGCCTGGCCACTTCGTGCGGCAGTAAGGCGGAGCTAAAAATGAAAGGACGCGATTCACAAACGAAATACTCATAAAAGGGTGTTGGACACGTAATAAAACCAGCACGTCCCGCAAAAGCCTTCGCCAAGCTGGCGGTGCGGAAATGAACCTGGCCGGTCAGCCCCAAGGACGCCACCAACCCTTCGCCACGTGCGCCATAGGCGCCCAGGGAATGAGACTCGTCCACCACCACCGCGCAGCCGTGGGCGTTGCCCACAGCGGCGATGTCCGCCAGCGGGCACACGCTGCCGTTGGTGCTGTAGACCGAATCCACCGCCACCACCCCCGGCCCGTGTTTGAGAATCTGCCGCTCCAGATGCCGGGGGTCGTTATGATGAAACGCCACCGCTTGCGCCCCGGCGCTGCGCGCCCCTTCCCATAGAGACATATGGGCGAAGCGATCCAGATACACCGGTGTCTGTTCGTCGGCGATCGATTGCAGCAAGCCAATATTGGCGCACCAACCGGATTGGCAAAGTATACCGTTCTCCGCGCCCATGAAGCTGGCCAGCCGTTGCTCGAATTGATGATACGAATTTTCCTCATTCAGCAGAAAAACAGCGGATAACAGTTTATCGTTACCGCCATTAAGTAAAACATCACTTTGCGCCTGTGCTATCCGAGGATGCCCTGCGAGAAACAGATAGTCGTTACTCGATAAATGAATAGTATCCTTTCCCGGCTGTTTACCCCGCAATAAATGCTCGCCGTCCCAGGTATCCCGCACTCGTTCCTGGTAATAGCGCGCAACCCGCCGCGCCAGAAAATCCGGCGACGGCGAAGAATAGTGGTTCACGGTGTTGAATTGGGCGATATTAGGGTTATCCATATTAAATCTCCTTCCTGAAAACAATAGCCATCGGCAACCGCCCGGCGCGACTCAATCGGCGAAACAGCATCATCGCCGCGCCAGCGGCGCTTTTCTGGCCGCCCCGATAAATCGGAGCGGCTGGAAATACTGTAATACAAGAAGCTGGCTAGAATTGCGGCGAGCCCGCCGGAAAAATCAGGAAGGGGAAAATCGATGGACGCCGGGAGCGCGGCCGGCGGTATGGAATGGAGTCGAATCGAAAACAGCGGTCAGCAAATCCGGGGCAGTGGATCGTCTTCCAGTTCGTCGAGCAGGCGCTCGCCGCCGCAACCGGTTTCCAGCACAACGCGCGCCGGGCCTTGGCGCACGCTGCCGATGCGCGCCGCGTCCCGGCCCTGCGGCAGCCGCCGCCACGCGGCAAGCGCCGCTTCCGCCTGCGCCTCGTCGATCACCGCCACCACCCGCCCCTCGCACGCTAAATACAACGGATCGTAGCCCAGCATACCGCACACCGTCCGCACCGGCGCGCGCACGGGAATGCTTTCTTCCCGCAGCCGCAGTTCCCAGCCGCCGGCGCGGGCAATCTCGTGCGCCACCGTCGCCAACCCGCCCCGGGTGGGATCGCGCATGAAGCGCAGCCCGTCCATGGCGCCCAAGGCGACGGTCAACGGATAAACCGAGGCGGCGTCGGAGCGCACCGCGCCGCGCAAACCGAATTGCTCCCGCGCCAGCATCACCGCGACGCCGTGGTCGCCCACTGGGCCGCTGACCAACACGGCGTCGCCGGGCCGGATGCGCGCCATGCCCAAGACCACGGCGCTTTCGCGCACCCCCACGCCCGTGGCGGCGAGATAGAGTCCACCGCCTTCGCCGCGCCCCACGACCTTGGTGTCGCCGGCGACGATGCGCACCCCGGCGGCCTGCGCCGCTGCCGCAATGCTTGCCGCGATACGCTCCAACTGCGCGATCTCCAACCCTTCTTCGATAATCGCGCTCAGGCTGAGATACAGCGGCCGCGCCCCCGCCACCGCCAAGTCGTTCACCGTGCCGTGCACCGCCAGCGCGCCGATGTCGCCGCCGGGAAATTCCAGCGGCTGCACGGTAAAGCCGTCGGTGGTCATCATTAATTCGCCGGCCGCCGGCGGCAGCGCCGCCGCGTCGGCTTGCACGTCGAGCAGCGGATTGGCGAAATGGCGGG
>DOVS01000006.1:0-681 GCA_003519965.1 Betaproteobacteria bacterium | reverse complement strand
CCGCCGTTGCCATGGGCCAGTGAAATATGGGTGTCGTCCATCAGCCGTTTCCCGCCTCGATCAGTTGTCCGAAACACAAGCCGCCGTCGTTGCAGGGAAGCCGCCGCGCCAGCCGCACGGTAAAACCGTCCGCCGCCAGCAGCCCGACGGCTTGCTCGGTCAAGCGCCGGTTTTGAAAGACGCCGCCGCTCAAGCCAACGGCGTCGATCGGATGTTCCCGCCGCACCGCCCGCGCTTGGGCAAGCAGCGCATGCGCCAGGCTGGCGTGAAATACGGCGGCTTTTTCGCCAGCGGCGCGCCTGCCGTTCAGCAGCAGCGGCAACAACGACGACCAGTCGCTTTGCCACACGCCCGCGCCGTTTTTTTCCAGCGGCAACGCAATGGGGGCCGCCTCGCCGTCGCAAGCCGCCTCCAGCCACATGCCCCCTTGTCCCTCGAAACTCGCTTCCCGCAGCAGTCCCGTCAAGGCGGCGGCGGCGTCGAATAGGCGGTCCACCGCCGAAGTCTGGAAGCAGTTAACGCGCCGCCGCCAAGCGTCGTGCAGCAACGCGCCCCCCTCGGGCAAATCGTCCCACGTTAACCCCGCCTCCCACGCCAGCGCCGCGCCGCTGCGCCATGGCTCCCGCGCCGCCCGCTCGCCGCCGGGCAAAAAAAACGGGCGAAAGGTGGCGGCCCGCCGCC
>DOVS01000179.1 GCA_003519965.1 Betaproteobacteria bacterium | reverse complement strand
TATCTCCTAAGCCGTCGCCATAAGTACAACAAAAATCCTCTTCCTCAAGATAAGACTGAATCCGCCGGATTCGCCCGCCAGTCATCGTTTGGTCGCCAGTATCTACTAAAGTGACTCGCCAAGATTAAACATGCTTCTGGTGCACCTCCATTCGATTATCTTCCATGTCGAAAGTAACATCTGACATATGCAGAAAATAGTTAGCGAAATATTCCTTGATTAGGTAACCCTTGTAGCCCAAACAAATAATGAACTCATTGATACCATGCGCGGAATAGATTTTCATAATGTGCCAGAGAATCGGTTTTCCACCGATCTCGACCATCGGCTTAGGTCTGACGATACTCTCTTCGCTAATACGAGTACCAAGCCCTCCTGCAAGAATGACTGCTTTCATTATCTTGTCTTTTCCCGTCAGAATATTGACTCGCTAAAAAATAGCACACAAACCTTCGCCGAACCGATGCCGGCCATTCTATGCCGAATCGTGTCTACTACACGGATAGACGCGCTATATGCGCCAACGCAGTAGCTTTTCGCTGAAAAATAAGGCGTCTTTTCCTCTTCCCATGTGCGTCATGAAGTGCAACAGCGTAGCAATCCGGCGTATTGCACGTCTTCGCCGGCTCCGTTGGATCGAGTAACACGCGGATATCTCTTTTTCAGCATTAGTCTAACCGTCATTGACTTCCACTAAATGTTCGAGAATATGGCGTACTCGCCCCATGGCGCGCTCCATCACTGCCGCAATCTCATCGAACGCGATGGCGTGCTGGTTTCCGCCGCGCCCCGCCGCGTAATTCACCACGACCGCCAACGTGGCGTAGCATAAGTTAAGTTCGCGGGCGAGCGCCGCCTCCGGCATGCAGGTCATGCCGACCATGGCGGCGCCGTCGCGGGCGAGCCGGTCGATTTCCGCACGGCTTTCCAACCGAGGGCCTTGGACGGCGGCGTACACGCCGCCATCGATACAGCAATCACCGGCGGCCTCCACGGCTTTCATGCAACGCGCCCGCATTGTCTGGCAATACGGTTCGGTGAAATCGATATGGGTGACTGGTTTCTCCGAGGTATCGAAGTAGGTGGATTTGCGCCCGTGGGTATAGTCGATGACTTGATCGGGAACCACCAGAGCGCCAGGACCAAGCTCGGAGGGGATGCCGCCTACCGTAGCCACCGCCAAGACATCCGTCGCGCCGACCGATTCCAGCGCCCAGAGGTTGGCGCGATAATTAATTTCGTGCGGGGGAATCGTGTGACCATAGCCGTGGCGCGCGAGAAACACCACTTCGTGATCGCCGATGGCGCCGAAAATCAACGCCCCGGAAGGCTCGCCATAGGGCGTGCGCACCACCTGACGGCGGCTAATAGGCAAATTGGAGAGCTGGCTCAGACCGCTACCCCCGATAATCGCTAGCATGCCATTCGCTCCTTAAATTTCCACAACGCATGAAGCGTGTTCATGCGTAATCGTTATTTTTGCCGCAATGCGTAAATCGCGGGCAAATTACGCCATAGGCCATAAACGTCCATGCCGAAGCCGAAAACGTACCGATCCGGCAAGGTCAATCCAACGAAATCGGCGCGAACCGGCTTAGCCTGCGTCAGCGATTTTTCCGCGAATACCGCGCTATAGCATTTCGCCGCGCCTAGAGACAGCAGCTTATCGCGAATA
Organism: Betaproteobacteria bacterium; assembly: GCA_003519965.1. Classification (GTDB taxonomy): domain Bacteria; phylum Pseudomonadota; class Gammaproteobacteria; order Burkholderiales; family UBA9220; genus UBA9220. The sequence continues at coordinate 1,932 of DOVS01000179.1, read as the reverse complement.
GCGGCCAATGTGTGGCCTTCATCCAGAATGTCGTCAACCACTAACACGATGCGTCCAGCCACGCTGTCTTTGGGCAATACTTTCCATTCCAATTGTTCGCCCTGGGTCCGGTTGCGGTAGCGGGAAGCGTGAATATAGTCAAGCTCCAAAGGAAACCGCAAAAGCGGCAAGAGTTGACCGCTGAAGATAACTGCCCCGCCCATGACGCTTAACACCAGTGGATGCCGATCCTTCAATTCGGCGGTAATTTCATCGGCCAATCGCCGCACGGCGTTGGAAACGACGACGGCGGAACAAATTTGCTCCGCCGTATCGAGAATCTCCCACGCTTCACTCTCTGGCCGCATTAACTCCCCCTTTTCTACCCGCATCGCCCGCCGATGGATTTGCCGCCGATTATAACGGCATTGCGGATAACAGCCAACGCACCGGCATTCTCAGTGCGAAAACTAAAAACGCTGAGTTAAATACGTCTTGAATTCTTCGGAGACTTCGGGATGTTTCAACGCATATTCCACGGTTGCCTTGAGATAGCCGAACTTGTTGCCGCAATCGTAACGCGCACCGCTGAATGTATGCGCCAGTACCTGTTCTTGGCGCAACAGCGAAGCAATGGCGTCGGTCAATTGAATTTCCCCGCCCGCGCCTGGCAAAATATTCTCCAAGTGATGAAAAATTCGCGGGGAAAGAATATAGCGCCCTACCACCGCCAGCGTGGAAGGCGCCTCCTCCGGCTTGGGTTTCTCGACGATGGCGCTGACTTCGTACACGTTGTCCCTAAGCAGGGCGGCGTCGACAATACCGTACTGGGACGTTTCTTCCCGCCTGACTTCTTCCGCGCCGAGGATAGAGCAGTTGTAGTCATGATACATATCCACCATCTGCTTAACCGCTGGCGGCTGCGCGTCGATCAGATCATCCGCGAGAATGACCGCAAAAGGATTATCGCCAATCACCGGCTGGGCGCATAGCACGGCATGCCCCAGCCCGAAGGCTTCTACTTGCCGAATGTAGATGCACGTCACTTTCTTCGGCAGCATCTCGTTCAGCATTTTCAGCATATCGGTCTTGCCCCGCGCCTCCAGTTCGCATTCCATTTCATAGGCTTTATCGAAATGATCCTCGATAGAGCGCTTGGTGCGGCCGGTAATGAAAATCAGTTCGGTGACGCCCGCCGCCACGGCCTCCTCCACCGCGTATTGGATCAGGGGCTTGTCCACGATAGGCAGCATTTCCTTAGGACTTGCCTTCGTCGCAGGAAGAAAGCGCGTCCCGAGGCCCGCCACAGGAAATACCGCCTTAGTAATTCTTTTCATCATCACTCCCTATTTTACCCAGTTACCCGTCAATCCGCCGATCAGCCCATCCGCCGTTCTACGGCGCGATCATGCGCAGCGTTTAATCGTCCAGCAATGCCAGCAATTCGTTCTCGTCCAGCAAGGAAACGCCCAATGCGTGCGCTTTCTCGTATTTACCACCGGGATCGGCGCCAGCCACCACAAAATGAGTTTTACGGGAAACGCTGCCGGTTACTTTCCCGCCGCGCGCCTCAATTCGCTCTTTGGCTTCCTCGCGCGTTAGATGAGGCAAGGCGCCGGTCAAGACAAAGGTTTTCCCGCTAATCCGGCTGGGCGTAACGCCAGCGCCCGCCGCCTCCGTCCAGCAGACGCCGGCTTGACGAAGTTGACGAATCACGCCGCCGTTGTGCGTTTCGGCAAAAAATTGGGCGATGGACTGCGCGACAATCGGCCCGATGTCGGGCGTTTGCTGCAATGCGTCTTCGCTAGCGCACATCAGCGCCTCCAAACTGCCGAAATAACGCGCCAGCTCCTTCGCGATCGCTTCTCCCACATTGCGAATGCCCAAGGCATAGATAAAGCGCTCCAAGGTTGTCTTTTTGCTGGATTCGATCGCAGCGAGCAGATTAGCGGC
>DOVS01000072.1 GCA_003519965.1 Betaproteobacteria bacterium | reverse complement strand
AGCGCTGAAGCGGCCGTAGCAATCTGGGTCACCGCCATGGCCATGCCGGCGCCGCCATTGGCGGCAACGGCGGAGCCGGCGTTAAAGCCGAACCAGCCGACCCACAACATGGCGGCGCCCATGACCGTGAGCGTCAAGTTATGCGGCGCCATGGCCTCTTTACCGTAGCCGACGCGCTTACCCAGCATGAGGGCGGCGACCAGGCCCGCGACACCGGCGTTGATATGCACCACCGTACCGCCGGCAAAATCGAGCACGCCCCTACCGGCCAGCCAGCCGCCCGGCCCCCATACCCAGTGGGCGATCGGGGAATACACCACCAGCGACCAAATCCCCATAAACCACAGCATGGCCGAGAATTTCATGCGGTCGGCGAATGCGCCCGCGATCAGCGCCGGGGTAATAATGGCGAAGGTCATTTGGAACATCATGAACACCGACTCGGGAATCGTACCGCTTAAGGTATTGACGCCCATTCCCTTGAGGAATAACCGGCTGAGGCCGCCGACAAACGGATTGCCGCTGGTAAACGCCAATGAATAGCCGGCCACGATCCACAGAATCGTGACCAGGGCGGTGATGGCGAAGCTTTGCATGACGATGGTCAGCACGTTTTTCTTGCGCACCATGCCGCCGTAGAACAGCGCCAACCCGGGGATGGTCATCAACAGCACCAGCGCGGTGGAGGTCAGCATCCAAGAAGTGTCGCCGCTATCGAGCGTCGCTTTGGCCGCCGCGGGCGCAGGGGCGGGCGCCGGCATCGCCGCGGGCGTCGTTACGGCCGGTTGGGCCGGCATCGCCGCGGGCGTCGCCGCCTCGTCGGCGAGGCTTAAGCCGCTGACGCCGAGCGTGGCGAGCAAGACCAGTAATGTGAACAATCGTTTCATGGGTGACTCCTCTACAGGGCGTCCGGGCCGGTTTCGCCGGTGCGGATGCGTACTACTTGTTCAAGGTCGAACACAAAGACCTTGCCGTCGCCGATTTTTCCGGTTTTGGCGGAATTCTCGATGGCTTCGATCACTTGGTCGAGAAGCTCCGCCGGTACGGCGGCCTCGATTTTGACTTTGGGCAGAAAGTCCACCACATATTCCGCGCCCCGGTAGAGTTCGGTATGTCCTTTTTGCCGTCCGAAACCCTTGACCTCGGTGACGGTAATACCCTGTACGCCGATGGCGGAGAGGGCTTCGCGCACTTCGTCAAGCTTGAACGGCTTGATAATTGCGGTAACAAGTTTCATTAAAAACTCCTAGTTGCCGCGCCGTCGCGAGAAATCGCGGCGGCGCGAATGGAAAACAATGGATTTAGAAGGCGCGTCCCACGGAAACGACCAGCTTGCCTTTACCCAAGTCGGCGGTATCGCTATTCGTCAGGGACATTGTGTTGTCATACACTTGGCTGTTGGTCGCCTTGACGTAGGCGATGCTGGCGTTCCATCCGCCGTGGAAGGACTTGTCCAGGCTGACTTTGTAGTCGTTGTAGTCCGACGAGGAATTATTCGCTACATTAGTCCGTCCGGCGTGCAGGCCCAGGGAGAAGTCGTTGGGCAAAGGGATGCCGGCCGACAGGTCGATATAGTTTGATCCCGATGTGTTGTCCACGCCGAAGGAGTCCGTCGTGGCGCGGGAGTATTTCAGGCTGACCCACTTGTAGGAAATACCGGCGTTCCACTCCAGCGTGTTGTAGTCTTTCGATGCGCCGGGAGGGGTGCTTTTATCGTTATTCGCACCAGGGTAGTAGTAACCGTACAGTCCCGCCGTCCAGCTCCAGTCGTTATTGATTTTGCCGTTGTAGCCGCCGTAGTAGTCCCATTCCAGCGAACCGCCGGCGTATTGGTTGCCGCTGACATTGGATAGCCAGGTGCCAGCGTACCAGCCGCTGTCGAAGTTGACATCGAGGCCGCCTTGGAGCGCCGGTTCGTGCCAGGTTTGCGTCAGCCCGCGGAAATAATAGTCGCTGACGACGGCGATATTCGTCGATACGGTGTAAGGGGCCGCGCTATCGGCTGCTTGGGCGTAGGTCATTCCCAACATCGCCGGTAATGAAACAACACCCGCCACGATCAGTCCCCGAGTTAATTTTCGCATGGTTCACTTCCTTTTCTAGTTGACGCATAAAAACGAATAACCTAAACCCAATTAGGTGCAGCCTGTTAAGCACACAGTGTGCCAAATATTTTCGTTATATAAAACAACGCGATAAATATCTCTGTTCAAGGCGCCGTCTTATGGAAGCCCATTGTTGGGGCATATTTTTTTAAATGCGCACCAAAAGTATGCGGATGCGCGCCGCGATTTTCCCGCGTTGTCATCGCGGCGCTTTTCTCGCCCCCGCTCTCGCGGTTATCATTCACCCTATCGGATACGCGGATACGCGCGAGATCGCCCGCCGCCGCTTCTGAAATTAACGATGAGGATCGCTATGTTGCGCAATAAACTATTCGACGAAATCAGCCGTAAAGTCAGCGCCGTGATCGCCGAAAGCCCCGCCAAGGACGTGGAGAAAAACCTGCGCGCCGTCTTACACAGTACATTCGCCAAGCTGGATCTGGTCACCCGCGAGGAATTCGACATTCAACAAGCGGTATTGCTACGCAGCCGGGAGAAATTGGAGCGCCTGGAAGACCGCGTCGCCGAAATGGAGCGCGCCATGCACCGTGGAGACGCCGCCGCGCCGTCCACCGAAACGCCGCCGCCGGACAGCGATTAAGCCGGGGCGATGTCCCTCGCTGTATTGTATAGTCGCGCCGCCGCCGGCATGGAGGCGCCCTTGGTGACCGTGGAGGCGCACCTGTCCAATGGCTTGCCGAGTTTTACGATTGTCGGGCTGCCCGATACCGAGGTAAAGGAAAGCAAGGACCGGGTGCGCTCGGCGTTGCTGAATTCTTGCTTTGAATTTCCGGCGCGGCGGATTACCGTTAATCTCGCGCCGGCGGATCTGCCCAAGGAAGGGGGGCGTTTCGACTTGCCGATCGCTCTCGGCATTCTCGCCGCTTCGGGACAGATTCCCGCCGCCGAACTCGCGCACTACGAATTTACCGGCGAGCTGGCCTTAACGGGGGCGTTGCGTCCGGTGCGCGGCGCGCTGGCGATGACCTGCCAGGCTAGTGGCGACGGCCGCTGTTTTATTCTACCCGCGGATAACGCCGCCGAGGCGTCGCTGGCGTCCGGCGCCACGGTCTATCCCGCGCCGTCGTTATTGGCGGTCTGCGCGCATTTGGCGGGGCGGGAGTCCTTGGCGCGCCATCATCCGGCGGCGCCCGCCGCCGCGCCGCATGATCTCGATTTCGACGAGGTAAAGGGCCAGGCGATGGCCAAGCGCGTGCTCGAAGTCGCGGCGGCTGGCGGTCATAGCGTGTTAATGAGCGGGCCGCCGGGGAGCGGGAAGTCGATGCTGGCCGCCCGGCT
>DOVS01000144.1 GCA_003519965.1 Betaproteobacteria bacterium | reverse complement strand
AGGTTTGCACCAGGCGGTGGAGGCAAAGGAAGGCGTGACGATCCAGAAAGAAAATCAAACGCTGGCGTCGATTACCTTCCAGAATTACTTTCGGATGTATCACAAGCTTGCCGGCATGACAGGCACCGCCGATACCGAGGCCTATGAGTTCCAGGAAATCTACAGTCTGGAAACGGTCGTGATTCCCACGCATCGCCCGATGGTTCGGCAAGACCGAATGGATCAGGTCTACCGCACCATGCATGAAAAATACCAGGCGGTCATCAACGACATCAAGGATTGTTACGATCGTGCGCAGCCCGTGCTGGTCGGCACCACCTCGATCGAAACCTCCGAGTATTTATCGAATTTGCTGGCCAAGGAAAAAGTCCCTCATCAAGTCCTTAACGCCAAGCAGCATGCACGGGAGGCGGAAGTCGTCACCCAAGCGGGACAGCCGCGGATGGTGACGCTGGCGACCAATATGGCGGGCCGCGGCACCGACATCGTGCTGGGCGGAAATATCGAGCCGGAAATCGAGAAAATTAACGGCGACGAAGCGTTGAGCACGACGGATCGCGCGGCGCGAATCGACGCTTTGCGCGAGGAATGGCGCCAGCGGCACGATCAAGTGCTAACGAGCGGCGGGCTGCATATCATCGGCACCGAACGCCACGAGTCGCGGCGGGTGGACAACCAATTGCGCGGCCGCGCCGGACGTCAGGGCGATGCGGGCTCCAGCCGCTTTTACCTATCGTTGGAAGATTCGTTGTTGCGGATTTTCGCCTCCGACCGGGTCGCCTCCATCATGGAGCGGCTGAAAATGCCGGAAGGCGAAGCTATCGAGCATCCCTGGGTGACGCGCGCGATTGAAAACGCCCAGCGCAAGGTGGAGGCGCGTAACTTCGATATCCGTAAGCAATTGCTGGAATACGATGATGTCTCCAACGATCAACGCAAGGTGATTTACCAACAGCGCAACGAGTTGCTGGAAGAAGAAGATATTGCCGAAACCATTAACGCCATGCGCGGCGGGGTAATCAACGATGCCGTCAGTCAGCATATTCGGCCGGAAAGCATGGAAGAGGAATGGGATGTCGCGGGATTGGAGAAAACGCTTTCCGCCGAGTACCAATTGCAACTGCCGGTACAGGAGTGGTTGAACGACGATAAGGCCTTACACGAGGAAGACTTGCGTCGACGCATCGCCGACGCCGCTGAAGCGGCGTATGCTCACAAGGAAGAACAAGCCGGCCCAGAGGTCATCCGGCAATTCGAGCGCGCCATCATGCTGCAAAGCTTGGATACCCACTGGCGCGAACATCTCGCCGCGCTCGATCATTTGCGTCAAGGGATCCATCTGCGCGGTTACGCCCAGCAGGACCCGAAGCAGGCGTATAAACAGGAATCGTTCGAACTGTTCGCAAGTATGTTGGAAACGATCAAACGCGAGGTCATCCAGGTGACCATGACGGTGCAGGTGCACGGCGAGGAAGATTTGAATTTTATGGAAGAGCCGGCGGGTTTGGAAAATCTGCAATATCTCCATGCCGAGTTCGGCGAGGAAGCGGAGACCGCGCTGGCGGAAGAAGAGGACGCGCATCAGCCTTACGTGCGCCAGGGAGAGAAAGTCGGACGCAACGACCCGTGTCCTTGCGGTTCCGGCAAGAAATACAAGCAGTGCCACGGCAAGTTGTAAATGCCGTGGCAGGTAATAAGTGCCGTCGCGGGTAATAAGTGCCGCGACGAGCAATAAGAACCATGGCGAACATCAGGTGCCGCGGCGAATAGTTAAAGTGCAGCTGCGATTACAAGTAACGGAGCGCTTTTAATATGGCCGTTGGCGAAGATACCCTACCTGAATTGCAGCCAGTGCCGGGGGTGCGCCTGGGCACAGTTTCCGCTGGTATAAAGACGCCGGGTCGCAAAGACCTGGTGCTGATTGAAGTGATGGAAAATACAGTTTGTGCCGCGGTATTTACCCGCAACGCGTTTTGTGCCGCTCCTGTTACCGTGGCCCGGGAGCATTTACAGGCCTNNCCCGCCTCTTGAAGAACGCCAAGAACGCCCGCGCCGTTTTTCAGTGGCGTGGGCGGGTACGCTTTGCTACGGTTGGGTAAACACCGCGGGCGTATACGTGATGACCAGCGTTCCTAGTCGGCCGGTGAGTCCCATCACCGGGATAACGAGCAGATGTTCCTGGTTTTCTCCCTCGGTAAGTTGAATATGTTGCGCGTCGGCAAGCGTCGCGGGGTAGAGACGCGTGAACGGCGCCCCCTCGAATTTTTTATCGCTGGAAACGGCGATCACGCCGTCTGTCTTTGCCAATACCGCCCGGGTGAATCCGTTGAGTTTGACCAGATCGACCAAATATTGATTGATCTGATCAAAGTTTCCCCGCATCATTTCGGCGCGCACCGCCCATGCCAAAGGCGTGGCGAAATGACGAAGAAACAATGCGGTGCGGCGCGTGCCCGACTCGGCGGCTTGACGGAGGGCGGCGTCTTTTTGCGTTGTGAGCTCGCGGGTCGCTTGTTGTTGTTGCGCAGTCAGATTTTCCTCGACTTTCTTAACCGCCGATTCCTTCCAAATATACATGACACCGATCAGAATCAGCGCCGCAATCACGGCGACAGCCACGGCTTGGCGGTTGGTGCAAAGCGACGCGGGCGATTTCGGCGGCGCTGCCGCGGCGGCTTCGCTGGAGCGTGGCGATTCCGCTTTCGCCGGGCTGGCTTCCTCGCTGGGCCGGGCGGTTTCTTCCTTGGACGGGGTGGTTTCTTCTGGCATGTTTATGCGCTCCTTGGTGAATATCTATTCCATCGTCATCGCTGCGTTAAGTATAGACCACGATGCTATTGCTCCGCCGTCTGTAGCCGCCGCGCAATCTAGTTTAGAATAACACCTTATCATTTGCTCCACGACTCTGTATTTTAGGAAAATAGCGCCATGCCCGTTAACTTATTGCCGCCTCCTCCCGGCGCGCTGCTGCCGGTCAAGGGCGTCGCACTGGGTACGGCGGAGATCGATACTTGCCAGCCGCCGCGCAAGAATCTGTTGGTGATTCATCTCGGTGCGCACTGCCGGGCGGCGGGTGTTTTTACGCGCAACCGTTTTTGCGCCGCGCCGGTGATCGTATCCCAAGCGCACTTGGACAAAGGCCGTTCGATTCGGGCGCTGGTCGTTAATGCCGGCAACGCCAACGCCGGCACGGGCGAGTCCGGACTGGCCGACGCCCGTAGTACTTGCGCCGCGGCGGCTGCGTTACTGCATTGCCATGCCGAGCAAGTATTGCCGTTTTCCACGGGCGTGATTATGGAGCCGCTTCCCTTGGAGCGCTTGACCGCCGGGTTGCCGCAGTGCGTTGCCGGGTTGCACGCAGACGGTTGGGCGGCGGCGGCGGAAGCGATTTTGACGACCGACATTGTCGCCAAGGGCGCGTCGCGCCAACTCAGCATTGGCGGCAAAACAGTGACCGTGACCGGCATCGCCAAAGGATCCGGGATGATTCATCCTAATATGGCGACCCTGTTAGCCTTCATCGCGACCGATGCGGCCATCGGTCAGTCGCTGCTGGACGAGATGCTGCGCGATGCGGTGCAGCGCTCATTCAATTGCATCACCGTCGACGGAGACACCTCCACCAACGATTCCTTCATGCTGCTGGCGACGGGCGAGGCCGGCAACGCCGAGATCCGCGACGCCGCGTCGGCGGAGTTCACGGCGCTGCGCGAAGCCGTTTCCGCGATTGCCGTCACGCTGGCACAGGCGATTGTGCGCGACGGCGAAGGCGCGACTAAATTTATCACTCTTCAGGTCAATGGCGGGGCTAGCGTAGCGGAATGCCGCCAAGTTGCTTACGCCATCGCCCATTCACCGCTGGTGAAAACCGCGTTCTTCGCATCCGATCCCAATCTGGGGCGGATTCTCGCCGCCATTGGCAATGCCGGTATTGCCGATTTGGACGCGAAC
>DOVS01000284.1:994-2929 GCA_003519965.1 Betaproteobacteria bacterium | reverse complement strand
CATCCTTGTCTAAAATTTAACGAGGGAAAGCTCTTTCTCTTCACTTAATACGCTCATGTCAGGAGAAGCATCATGGCAACGACTAAAGGAAAAACCGCCACGCGCGCGCCAGCCAAACCAACGCCAAAAGAACCGCCGGTTCAGAAAGCCGTCGCGGTGCGCCGTTCCAGTCCTTTTGAAGAAATGGACCGTCTCTTTGAAAACTTCTCCCCACGGGGCTGGTTGCGTCCTTTTCATGGCGGATGGCCTTCATGGGGAGAGTTAATGCCCACCTTTGAAGGCAAATTCCCGCGAATCGATATTATCGACCGGGACACGGAAATTATTGTACGCGCCGAGGTCACCGGCGTGGAAAAGAAAGACCTGGACATTTCCATGGCCGACGACTCGGTAACGATCAAAGGATGCACCCAGCATGAGGAAAAAGAAGAAAAAGGCGACTATTACCGTTGCGAAATTTCCCGCGGCGCGTTTAGCCGCACCGTCTCCTTGCCCAGCACCGTGGATAGCGCCAAGGCAAAAGCAACCTTTAAGGATGGCGTGCTGGAGTTAGCCTTGCCCAAGGTGGAAAAATCCAAGCGGCGCAGCATCAGGGTGGAATAAATGCCCGCTAGCGGCGAACCCGGTGTCGGGTTCGCCGTTTCCTCGCGCAGACGCCTCCTCGGGCGAAGCGGCGCCTGAGACAGATTAAGCAATCGATTGATAATAAATATTTTGCGGATGGTTGGCCTGCGCGAAAAAGAACCAGCGCTCGGCAATTAGACCCGTATACTGAAACACCACGGCGAAAAACAGCAGCAATCCTACTCCCGTCACCAGTCCCAACCACAATAATAAGATGGGAAGCGGGAAAGTCAGCAGCAAGAATCCCCATTTCACCCATCGCAACAACTGAGGCGTCTTACCGTGAAAAAACTCACGGGTGTTAAAGGCCCCTCCCATAAAACCCTGCCCTTTCTGCGCGATATTGCCGTGACGCACGCCAATCGCGGTTTGTAGATTGCTTTTGGGTTGCAGCCGCCGGTTGCGAATCAGCGAGGCGCTCCGCGCCGCCAACGCAGCGGCGGTCAGGATGATGGCCCACCACGCATAAAAGCTGACCAAATCGTGGGCGGCAAACACCGAGAACAAGGTGGCGGCGGTAAAACCGGAAGCACTACCGAGCAGGATAAAATTAATCACCGTTAACGGGCTATGCCATTCGCGCAGAAACTTGAGACAAGCGTAAATCATCCCGGTGCACACGAAGAGCGCGAAACATAATAGCGTGCCGATAGCGCCAATCAGCATGCCCAGATCCAGGGTAAAGGTCGGCGTTAAGGTAAGCAGCGGCGCGTTCAGGTCAAAATAATGCACGACGCCATAGACGAACACGGCAAGCATCGACAGCGGCAAAACGATGACCTCTCGTGACAACCAGGACGTTTTCCAACGGGCGGCGGTGCGCCAAGCACGTTCCGGGCGCCCTAAATGGAAAAACGACGCCAGCAGTCCGAGCGTGAGGAACATCAGCGCGAACAAGCCGCCAACGCCGTAAAGCAAATGACCGTTCTGCGGAGGCAGCAAATGAAACGCCGAATAAACTTCGGCGGTAAACAACGCCAAAAACAATCCCTGACCGAGACCGATGAGGGTGGTGAGAAAAACGACGGAAAAAGCAGGACGCATGGAAACTCTTACTCCTTTACCAACTGGTGACGTCTTCCAGCGACGGCTCGCTCAACGCCGGCTTCGCATGGGGCGCTTCTTTTTTGAGCGGGTTGTCGGCGCGTGCTAGTTCGTCTTCGTGAATCTTGAACCGGGTCTTGCGGCGCGGGAGATAATGGTTGGCCGGCTGGGTTCCCCATTCCGGCATCAAGGCATAGCCCCCATTTTCCCGAATCGCGACGGAAACGGCCGAATCCGAATCGTGGACATCGCCGAAGAGGCGGGCGC
>DOVS01000284.1:0-946 GCA_003519965.1 Betaproteobacteria bacterium | reverse complement strand
CGGTCGACGCACAGGGTGCATTTTTTCATGACTTTTTGGTGCGTATCGATCTCGCGGGCGCCATAAGGGCATGCCCAGGAGCAATATTTGCAGCCGATGCACTTATCGTAATCCACCAGGACAATACCGTCCTCTGGCCGCTTATAACTCGCGCCCGTGGGGCAAACCGGCACGCAAGGCGGTTCCTCGCAGTGGAGACAGGATTTCGGAAAGTGCACTGTCTCGGTGGCGGGAAATTCCCCGACTTCGTAGGTTTGCACCCGGTTGAAAAAAGTCCCCGTGGGATCGGCGCCGTAGGGATTATCGTCCGATAGATACCCCGCGACGCCGGAAGTATTCCATTCCTTGCAGCTTGTCACGCAAGCATGGCAGCCCACGCAAACGTTGAGATCGATAACGAGGGCCAATTGCGTCACTTGAATTCTCCCTTGCCGGCGAAGAATGCTTGCCAGCGCTTCTTCGCGTTACCGACGCCGGGGGCCGGCGGCACCGCCGAGTATTGAGGCCAGGTTTCTTGCGGTTCGCCCTCCGCCGCCCGGTAAATCCTTACTCGCACGTCGTACCAGCCAGCCTGCCCGGTCACGGGATCGGAGTTAGACAAGGTTTCGCCGTCTTCGCAAGGCGGCAATTCCTCGGCAATCACGTGGTTCAGCAAGAACCCTTTCTTCGACTCATTGGCCTCGTTCGCCAGGTTCCAAGCCCCGGACGCCTTGCCGATCGCATTCCAAGTCCAGACCGTGCCGGGCTCCACCGCCTCGCTATAGCGGCACAAGCAACGCACTCGGCCATGCATCGACTCCACCCAAATCCAATCGCCGTCGCCGATGCCGTTGGCTTTGGCGGTTTTAGCGTTGACGAATAAATAATTATGGGCGTGAATCTGGCGCAGCCAGGCATTTTGCGTGTCCCATGAATGATACATCGCCATGGGCCGCTGGGTGATGGC
>DOVS01000146.1:2019-4580 GCA_003519965.1 Betaproteobacteria bacterium | reverse complement strand
GATATTCTTCGCCACGTGGCGGGCGGCGTAAGCGGCGGAGCGGTCCACCTTGGAAGGGTCTTTGCCGGAGAACGCGCCGCCGCCATGATGCGCCGAACCGCCGTAGGTATCCACGATAATTTTGCGTCCCGTCAGTCCGCAGTCGCCCATGGGGCCGCCAACGACAAAACGCCCCGTGGGATTAATGAAATAGCGGGTTTCCTTGGTAATCATCTGATCCGGCAGCACCGGCTTGATGACTTCGTCGATAATGGCTTCCGACAGGTCGTCGTGGGTGATGTCGGGGGCGTGCTGCGTGGACAATACCACCGTGTCCACGTGGTGAGGCTTGCCGTCGACGTATTGAATCGTCACTTGGGATTTGGCGTCCGGCCGCAGCCACGGCAGCCGTCCATCCTTGCGCACTTCCGCCTGGCGTTGCATGAGGCGGTGCGCGTAGTAAATCGCCGTTGGCATCAATTGCGGGGTTTCATCGCACGCGTAACCGAACATCAATCCCTGATCGCCCGCGCCCTGCTCTAGGTCTAGGCCTTGGCCCTCGTTCACCCCTTGGGCGATATCGGGCGATTGCTTTTCGACGGCGTTCAGCACCGCGCAGCCATGGTAATCGAAGCCTAGCGCCGAATTATCGTAGCCGATGCGTTTGATGGCGTTGCGGGCGATGCCGATATAATCGATGTTGGCCGTCGTCGTGATCTCGCCGGACAAAACCACCAGGCCCGTATGCACCAGCGTCTCGCAGGCTACCCGGCCATAGGGATCCTGCGTTAAAATCTCGTCTAGGATGGCGTCGGATATTTGGTCGGCGACTTTGTCGGGATGGCCTTCGGACACCGACTCCGAGGTGAAGAGATATTGGCTCATAGATATGTGGGGGCGTCTAGGTTGCGTGGTTGATGGGCCTAAAAGGATAACAAATTTTGCCGTTGGCAAGAAGGCTTTGCGCCTGTTTCAAAAAAGCCGGTTCGCGCGCGCCATTTCGGGCGGCGCGCCAGCAATCTTCGTGAAACCGTCCGCTATTCCATGTTTATGCTGACGCGGTTGCTCACGTTGGTCGCCCGTTTGCCGTTGCGTTGCTTTCATTGGCTGGGCGCCGCCGTCGGCTGGGGCGTCTATGGCCTGTCGCCGCGCTATGCCGCCCGGCTGCGGGATAACCTCCACGCGAGCGGCGTTTGCCATGGCTCCGCTTGCCGCGCTTTGCGCCGCCGGGCCATCGCGGAAGCCGGAAAGGGCGCGCTGGAGCTGGCCGCGGTGTGGTTTCGTCCTCTGCCGCAGGCGCTTAAACTGCTGCGGGAATGCGACGGCTGCACGCATATCGACGCCGCGCTGGCGCGTGGGAAGGGCATTATCTTTCTGACCCCCCACCTGGGCTGCTTCGAAATTACCAGTCTCTATTATGCCGCCAATCATCCCATCACCATACTCTATCGCCCCCCCAAACTGCGTTGGCTGACGCCGCTGTTGTCCCACGGCCGCGCGCGCGGGCGGGCGGCGCTCGCCGCCACCGATTTGCGCGGTGTGCGCGCCCTGCTCAAGGCGCTGAAGCGGGGAGAGGCGGTGGGCGTGTTGCCCGATCAGGCGCCGGGCGCGGGAGACGGCGTGTGGGCGCCTTTTTTCGGCCGCCCGGCGTATACCATGACGCTAGTGGAGCGGCTGCGGCGGGCGAGCGGCGCGACGGTGCTGCTGGCGTTCGGCGAACGGCTGCCGCGCGGGCGGGGCTACAAGCTGTGGATAGAACCGTTAGCGCTGGGCGACGCCGCCGGCGCATCCGCGGCGGCGACGCTTAACGCGGCCTTGGAAAATATGATTCGCCGCTGTCCCGAGCAATATTTGTGGAGTTATAACCGTTATAAAATTCCTGCCGGCGCACCACCGCCCGCGCTTTCCCCCGCCTCGGAACGGGCGCGCGCGCCGGAATGACGACTTACCTGGGGATTGGGTTGGTTTGGCTGTTGCATTTCCTGCCGCTGCCGTTGCTATCGCGCTGCGGCGGCGCGTTGGGATGGGGGCTTTATCTATTGGGAAGCGAACGGCGGCGGGTCGGGCGCATTAACTTGCGGCTTTGTTTTCCGGAATGGACGGAGCCGGCGCGGGAAAAGCTGTTGCGGCGGCACTATCGCGCTTTTGGCCGGAGCCTGTTGGAACAGGGCGTGTTATGGTGGTCGTCCCAGGCGCGAGTTCAGCGTCTGGTGCGTATCGAGGGGCTTGCGCATTGGCAGGCAGTGGCCCACCGGCCCGTTATCTGGCTGGCGCCTCATTTCGTCGGGCTGGATATGGGGGGAGTGCGGTTGACCACGGAACATCCGCTGGTTTCCATTTATAGCCGCCAAAAAAACCGGCTATTCGACCGGCTATTGCGCCATGGGCGCACCCGCTTCGGCGCGACCGTTTTATTCTCGCGCCAACAGGGTATTCGTCCGGTCGTCAGGGCGTTGCGTTCCGGGCTGCCTTTCTATTATTTGCCGGATCAGGATTTCGGTGCGCGGGATGCGGTGTTTTCGCCGTTCTTCGACGTTCCGGCGGCGACGATCAGCGGCTTGTCGCGCTTGTGCCGTGCGACG
>DOVS01000146.1:507-1996 GCA_003519965.1 Betaproteobacteria bacterium | reverse complement strand
GTGCGTGACCCGCCAATTGCCTGGCGGCCAGGGCTACGTGGTGCAGTTCTATCCCGCGTGGGAGGATTTCCCGGGAGAGAGCATCGAGGCCGACACCCGGCGGATGAACGCATTTATCGAGGCGCGGGTGCGGGAAATGCCGGCGCAATATTTCTGGCTGCATAAGCGCTTTAAAACACGCCCGCCAGGGGCGGCGCGTTTTTACAAGTGAGGGAAACCGTGGGAGGATGTCGGTGTTCTCTTGGCGGTTAAGGTGGAGACGCGGTGGAACGCATAGCGGAGCCCGAATTGATGGACGACGCCGCCCAGGCGCGGGCGTATGCCGGCGCGGATTTCTGCGAGGCGCATCAGGCTTTCGTTGGCTACTTCCAGGCGCGTTTCCCGCATTTCGCAGCCGGGCGGGTGATCGACCTAGGTTGTGGCCCGGCGGATGTCGCCTTGCGCTTTGCCCGCGCCTATCCCGGCGTGGAAGTGGTGGGCGTGGATGGCGCGGCGCCGATGTTGGAGTGGGGGCGGCGGGCCATTGCGGCGGCGGGTCTGGCGGGCCGAGTTCGTTTGGAAAAGATTCGTTTGCCAAGCGCGGCGTTGACGGCGGCGTTCGACGCCGTCATCAGCAATAGCTTGCTGCATCATCTGGCCGACCCCGCCGTTTTGTGGCGGACGATCCGGCAGGCTAGCCGCCCTGGCGCGCCGGTGCTGGTGATGGATTTAATGCGTCCCGCCGACGCGGCGGGCGCGAAGGCGTTGACGGCCCGTTACGCCGGCGGCGCTCCCGGCGTATTGCAGCGCGACTTTTTTCATTCGTTGCGGGCGGCTTACCGTCCCGACGAGGTGCGGGCGCAACTCGACGCAGCGGGTCTGTCCGATTTTTCGGCGGCGGCGGTGAGCGACCGCCACTGGTTAGCGTGGGGCGTGCGATGACGGCGAAATGTACAAATCCGGCGCCTGCCGAATGCTGCGCGTGGCTGGCGAGAGTCAAGACGATCGCGGTGGTGGGATTGTCGCCCAAGACGGACCGGCCCAGCCACGCCGTGGCCCGCGCCATGCAGGCATTCGGTTTCCGGATTATTCCGGTGCGCCCTGGCGTTGCGGAAGTGCTGGGAGAAAAGGCGTATGGCCGATTGGCGGATGTGCCCATGCCGATCGATCTCGTCGATGTATTTCGCGCGGCGGCGCATTTGGACGCGCTGGTTGACGAGTGTATCGCGCTCGGGTTGCCGGCGCTATGGATTCAGGAAGGCATCGTCAACGAGTCCGCCGCGCAGCGCGCGCGCGCGGCGGGAATCACGGTGGTGATGGACCGTTGTCTTTATAAGGATTACCGAAGGTATTGCCGCCCGAAGGTTGTCTGAGCTTATCTGTTTGCGCGTTATCATAATAGATCGTAGATAGACGGCGGCTTGGGCGGAATTGCCGGTTATTCTGTGTTCGTGATTGACTTGTTCGGTTGAACCATGCAGCTAAAATTTACCAAAATGCACGGCCTGGG
>DOVS01000146.1:0-368 GCA_003519965.1 Betaproteobacteria bacterium | reverse complement strand
AACGCCGATGGCGGCGAGGTGGAGCAGTGCGGCAACGGTGCGCGCTGTTTCGTGCGTTTCGTTCATGACCATGGACTCACGGAAAAGTGCGAAATCCGGGTGCAAACCGCTGCGGGGGTTATCGTGCCGCGGCTGGAAGCGGATGGTCGGGTAACCGTGGATATGGGAGCGCCGCGTTTCGAGCCGGCGGAGATTCCATTCGATGCGCCGCGGCGCGCGCTGACCTATTCGCTAGCGCTTGACGGCGAATCCGTGGAGATCAGCGCGTTATCCATGGGCAACCCGCATGCGGTGCAGGTGGTGGCGGATACGGCTAGCGCGCCGGTGGCGCGGGACGGTCCGCTGATCGAGCGCCATCCTCGCTTTCC
>DOVS01000307.1 GCA_003519965.1 Betaproteobacteria bacterium | reverse complement strand
TGCCACCAGGTATCAACAATAGGGCAGCGTTTTTTACCGATTACTGTGTGATACCACATCCATGCTTCCGGGTTAATGGGTTCACCCACGGTGCCGAGCAGGCGTAAGGAGGATAAATTGTAACGGTTAGGGAAGTCATCACCGAATTTCATTAATGCGCGTATCGCCGTCGGTGCGGTATAGAAAACTGTGACTTTATGCTGTTCGACCATTTTCCAGAAGCGGCCGGCATCGGGTATAACCGGTGCGCCTTCATACATGACGATGGTAGCTCCCATCGCCAGCGGGCCATAAGCTACATAGGTATGGCCGGTAATCCAGCCGACATCGGCGGTGCACCAGTAAACATCCTCCGGCTTGCAATCGAACACCCATTTCATGGTCAGAATCGCCCCCAGCAAATAGCCGGCGGAACTATGCTGCACCCCCTTGGGTTGGCCGGTGGAGCCGGAAGTGTAGAGGATAAATAACGGATCCTCGGCGTTCATCCATACCGGCTCGCAAGATTCCGGTTGGCCCGCCACCAGATCGCGCCACCATATATCGCGCTCGCCATGCCAGGCGATTTCGCCGCCAGTCCGTTGGTACACCACCACTTGCCGCACGCTATCGCAACCGCCTAAGGCGAGCGCCTCGTCCACCGCCGCTTTTAAATGCACCGCCTTACCGCCGCGCATCCCTTCGTCGGCAGTCACCACGACCTTGGCGCCCGCGTCGAGAATGCGCTCGTGCAAGCTCTTGGCGGAAAAGCCGCCGAACACCACGGAATGAATCGCACCAATACGGGCGCACGCTTGCATCGCGACGATCGCCTCGATACTCATCGGCATATAGATAATCACCCGGTCGCCCTTGGCGACGGACAACGTATGCAATCCATTGGCGAAGGCGCATACCCGATGGTAAAGCTCGCGGTAGCTAACCTTGGTCACCTGGCCGTCGTCGGCCTCGAAGATAAGCGCCGTTTTGTCGGGCTGGGTGTCCAAATGACGGTCTAAACAATTGTAAGAAATATTTAATTCCCCGTCATAAAACCACCGGAAAAAAGGCGCGTCGCTTTCATCCAACACCTGCGTGAACGGCTGACGCCAATGGATAAACTCTTTCGCCAACCGGCCCCAAAAAGCGGTATAGTCCTTTTCCGCTTCAGCCGCCAACGCTTGATAACCCGCCATGCCGGAAACGTTAGCGCGCGCGCGGAATTCCTCGCTGGGGGCAAACACCCGTGTTTCACTCAACACCGATTCGATCGTCGCCATTATTTTCTCTCCCAAATATTTTCTTCGCAGCAATATTAAAATTTTTCCCGGTGACTAAATGGACGTACCGCCTGCTATGATGGAGCGATCCGCCGCTCAAAGCGCCCGGTCCGCCCAGTATATAAAGAGCGCCTTATTTTACTCCCTTTGCCACGGATGAATAGCCCTATACGCCCCATTCCACCGCGCCGGCCGTTAAGCGGCCCGCTCGACCGAATTACGTATGCGCTCCGCTATAGCCGCTACGCGCAACGGTTGCTGCACGGCGATCCGGCGCTACGGGATTGGCTAGCCGCCCATGTCGACGCCCCGTGGCGGCGCCAAGAAATGGACACCCTGCTCGCCGCCGCCCCCATCGATAACGAAGACACGCTCAAGCATGTGCTGCGCCGCCTACGCAAGCACGTGCTGCTACGCCTAATGGTGCGCGACTTGACGGGAATGGCGGATATTACCGAAGTGTTCGCCACCGTCACGGCCCTGGCGGAAGTCACGGTGCAATTCGCCGAACGCCATTGGGATCGCTGGCTCAGCCGTCAATATGGCGACCCTCTGGGTGAATCGAGCGGTGAACGGCAACGGCTCATCATCGTGGGCATGGGCAAACTAGGCGGTGAAGAACTCAATGTCTCCTCCGACATCGACCTGATTTTCGTTTACCCGGAAGATGGAGAAACCAACGGCGCGCACGCCATCAGCAATCACGAATACTTCATCGCGCTAGGCCGTAAACTTATCAGCGCAATCAGTGAAATCACCGCCGACCATATCGTATTCCGAGTGGATATGCGGCTACGCCCTTACGGCGACAGCGGGCCGCTGGTGGTAAGCCTTCCCATGCTGGAACAATATCTTGAAACCCAAGGCCGCGAGTGGGAGCGCTATGCCTGGCTCAAGGGCCGGCCATTATCCGGCCGCCGCGACGACGCCCTCACGGCTGTGGTGCGTCCCTTTATCTATCGCAAGTATCTGGATTTCGGCGCGTTCGCCGCCATGCGCGCGCTCCACGCGCAAATCCGCCAAGAAGTGCAACGGCGCGATTTACGCGACAATATTAAGCGCGGCCCCGGCGGCATCCGCGAAATCGAATTCTCCGCCCAAGTATTCCAATTGATCCGCGGCGGCCAAGACCCTCGCCTGCAACTGCGCCCCGCCTTGGCGGCGCTCGATGCGTTAGCACAGCGCCGTCTGCTGCCCGCTGGAGCCGTTGAAGAATTACGAGACGCCTACATTTTCCTGCGCAACCTGGAACACCGCCTGCAATATCTGGACGATCAGCAAACCCAAAGCCTGCCGCAACGGACCGAGGACCAAGCATTAATTGCCGAAGCCATGGGCTTTGCCGGCTACCCGGCCTTTCTTCGCGCATTACACCGCCACCGCCAGCAGGTTAACCGGCATTTCGAGCAAATCTTCGCAGCGCCCCAAAGCACTCAAGAAGAACATCCGTTGACGGCGCTATGGCGCGGCGCGCTAACCGAGACCGAGACGGACGCCGTCGCCATGCTGAAATCTCTCGGCTACCAGCGGCCGGCGCAAAGCTGGCAACGCCTGCAAGCGGTCAAGGAAAGCACCCGTTACCACCAGCTACCCACAGCGAGTTTATTGCGCTTCGACACCTTGCTGCCGCCGCTCATCGAAGTGGCGGCCGATGTCTCCAATCCCGACGACACCCTGGAAAGAATTCTCCATCTGTTGGAGCATATCGGCCGCCGCGGCGCCTATCTCGCCTTATTGCTGGAATATCCACAAACACTCCGGCAAGTCGCCCGCCTATGCAGCGCAAGCGCTTGGCTCTCCGACACGTTGGCGCACAACCCGCTGTTATTGGATGAATTGCTCGACCGCCGCGTACTTTATGCACCGCAGGACAACGCAGCGCTCCAGGCCGAACTAATGGAAATACTAGCGGCGGCCGACGACGACACCGAGCGGCAAATGGATATTTTGCGCCAATTCAAGCGCGCGCAAGTTTTTCGCTTGGCGGCGCAGGATCTGGCCGGACTACTGCCGCTGGAAACCTTGAGCGACCACTTAAGCACACTTGCCGACCTCATCTTGAACGAAGTGCTGCGCTTAGGCTGGCAAGGATTACGCCATCGCCATCGCGCCGATCCGCGTTTCGCCATCATCGGCTACGGCAAGCTTGGCGGCCGGGAGCTGGGCTACGCCTCCGACCTCGATCTCATTTTCCTTTATCGGGACAATGCGCCGGAAGCGCCCGTGGTTTACGCCCGCCTCGGGCAACGCATCAACGCGTGGCTAACCGCCTTTACCCCCGCGGGCATGCTTTACGAAACCGATCTGCGCTTGCGGCCGGATGGCGCAAGCGGCTTACTTGTCAGCCAATTGCAAGCATTCGAACAATACCAGAAAAATAACGCCTGGGTATGGGAGCACCAGGCGCTGACCCGGGCGCGGTTTATCGCCGGAGACACGGCGATTGGCGCTGCCTTCGACCGCATCCGCGACGCGGTGCTGCGCCAACGCCGAGATACCGTGGCGCTCCGTGGGGAAATCACCGCCATGCGACAGAAAATGCACACCGCCCACCCTAACCCGAGCGGCTTATTCGACCTCAAGCACGACCGCGGCGGGATCGTCGATGTCGAATTTATCGTGCAATACCTCGTTCTGGCCCATGCCTGGCGATACCCGGCGCTAACGGACAATGTCGGCAACCTCGCGCTACTTCAGCGCGCCGCCGACTATGCGCTAATTCCCGCCGATCTAGCGGAAGCGGCGCGCGAGGCCTATCGCCTATTCCGCCGCCGACAGCATCAACTGCGGCTGCAAGGCGAAGCCAACGCACGGGCCGCCCCCGCATCGTTCGACCCGCAACGCGACGCGGTATACCGCCTATGGGACGTCATATTCCCCGGCGAGACCGCCTAACCCGCCGCCGGTCCAGCCGCCGCGCGCAATAGCGATAACCGCCTGCTACTTCTATCCGTCGCGGCGACACGCTAAAATGACTGCTTTGCTTCTCCTGGAGAATGAACGATGTCAATGGCCGACCGCGATGGTCTTATTTGGTACGATGGAAAAATGGTTCCCTGGCGCGAGGCGACTACCCATGTGCTCACCCATACCTTGCACTATGGCATGGGGGTATTCGAGGGCGTCCGCGCCTACCAGACAGCCAACGGCCCCGCTATCTTCCGCCTCAAGGAGCATACCGAGCGCCTGTTCCGCTCGGCCCATATCCTCGGCATGGCGCTGCCATTCGACCCCGCCACGCTGACGCAGGCGCAACTGGAGATCGTTCGTCAAAACAAGCTGGAGTCTTGCTATCTGCGGCCCATGGCCTTTTACGGTTCGGAGGCCATGGGAATTTCGGCCAAACAATTGAGCGTCCATGTCATCGTCGCCGCCTGGCCGTGGGGCGTGTATCTAGGCAAGGAAGCGCTGGAGCGGGGCATCCGGGTCAAAACATCGTCCTTTAGCCGCCACCACGTTAACATCACCATGTGCAAGGCCAAGGCGACCGGTAATTACATCAATTCCATGCTGGCTTTGAACGAGGCGCTGATCTCCGGCTATGATGAAGCCATGTTGCTGGATGATCACGGTTTTGTAGCAGAGGGCAGTGGCGAGAACATTTTCATCGTGCGTGATGGCGTGTTGTATACGCCGGACACCAGTTCGGCGCTGGAGGGTATCACTCGCGATACACTGATGGAGCTGGCTGCAGATGAAGGGCTGACTGTGCGTGAAAAGCGTATTTCCCGTGATGAAGTGTACCTCGCGGATGAAGCTTTCTTTACCGGTTCAGCAGCGGAAGTCACACCGATACGTGAAGTGGACGATCGGGCTATTGGCGACGGTAAGCGCGGCCCGGTGACTGAGCGCCTGCAGGCGCTGTATTTTGATGTGGTGCACGGTCGCGTGGACAAATACCGCAAGTGGCTGACCCTGGTGTAATCGGCTCGTAAACAGGGCCGGTCATGAATGGTGCTTACTTAAGTCTTGATGGTAATCACTGCGGCTTTAATTTGGTAAAAAAAAGAAATTATGGC
>DOVS01000026.1 GCA_003519965.1 Betaproteobacteria bacterium | reverse complement strand
CCCCGCCGCCGCCCGCACAATCGCCGAGGGACGGCCGGCCACCCAAATGCCCGCCTTCGCCGGCACACTGTCGCCGCCGGAAATCAACGCCCTGGTCACGTTGATTTACACACCGCCGGCGGTGCAGCCGCAATGGGGCAAGAAGGAAATCGACGCCACGCACCGAGTGTTTTTCCGCCCCGGCAGCCTGCCGGACCGGCCCGTATACCAGGCCGATCCCTTGAATCTGTTTGTCGTGGTGGAAAGCGGCGACCATCATGTCACCATCCTGGACGGCGACACCTTCACCTCCCTGGCCCGCTTTCGCAGCCATTACGCCCTTCACGGCGGACCGAAGTTTTCTCCTCATGGCCGCTATGTCTACTTCGCGTCCCGCGGCGGCTGGATCACCCGCTACGATCTATATAACCTGAAAATCACGGCGGAGGTCCGCGCCGGCATTAACACCCGCAACTTAGCGCTTTCCGGCGACGGCAAATACATCTTGGTGGGCGATTATTTACCGCATAACTTAGTGCTGCTGAACGCGGCGGATTTATCGCTGATTAAAATCATTCCGGCGGTCGGCGAAAACGGCCAAAGCTCGCGGGTATCCGCCGTCTACGAAGCCAAGCCACGCCACAGCTTCATCGTCGCCCTCAAAGATGTGCCGGAAATATGGGAAATCTCCTATCGCGCAACCGCCGTCAAGAACAGCCGGCGGCGGGCCGACGGCTCCGACGCCAAATCCACGGTGCGGCCGCCCGCTTTTTCGATCCGCCGCATTCGGGTTCATGACTATCTGGACGATTTTTTCTTGGGCCCCCACTATCGCTACCTTATCGCCACCGCCCGCAACGCTAAGGAAGGGCAAGTAGTGGACTTGGATAGCGGCAAAGTGATCGCCCATGTCGATCTACCCGGCATGCCGCACCTGGGTTCGGCGATCACATGGAAATATCATGGCGACCGGGTGTTCGCCACGCCGAACTTAAAGCAGGGCGTCGTCAGCGTCATCGATATGAAAACCTGGAAAACCGTCAAGCACATCAAGACGCTGGGACCGGGATTCTTCATCCGCAGCCATCAAAACACGCCCTACGCTTGGGTGGATGTCGCGTTCGGGCCAAACAAGGACGCCATGCAAGTAATCGACAAACGCACTCTGAAGATTGTCGCCACCTTGCGGCCGGAACCCGGCAAAACGACGATTCACACCGAATTTACCCGCGACGGACGCTATGCACTGGTGAGTGTCTGGGAGAAAAACGGCGCCATCGCGGTCTATGACGCCAAGACGCTGAAACTCGTGAAGCTGATTCCTATGAGCAAGCCGGTGGGGAAATACAACGTTTATAACAAGATCACGCTCTCGCCCGGCACCAGCCACTAAGCGCCGGAATGGCGGTCACCCCTCGTAGGCGCGCAACCGGTCGATGTCGTGAATGCACACGTCCCGCCCGTTCACGGTAATCAATCGCGCGCCGCTTAGCTGATGAAACACCCGCGATAGGGTTTCCGGCGTGATATTGAGACGGGAGGCGATCACCGCCTTGCCTACCGGCAGCGCCACGACGATTTCGCCATTGGCCGGCGCCTCTTCCCGGTCGCTCTGCAACAAATAACCAATCACCCGCTGGGTGCAGGAACGCAGCGAATACGCCTCCACGTCGCCCACCAATCCGTGCAGCCGCCGGCTTAGGCCGGCCAGCATTTTACGCGCGAACTCCGGATCGCACGCGATTTCCTCGAATACCGCCGCCCTGGAGACATGCAGCAGGAGGGCGTCGCTGAGCGTCTGAGCGAAAACCGGGTAAGGTTTTTCCATGAACATCACCGCTTCACCGAAGCTCTGACCGGCGTCGATAATCTCGATCACCTTTTCCGCGCCGTCGGCGGAAGCGATCGCCAATTTGATCTGGCCGTACACCACCCAGTAGAAACCGTTGGATGGATCGCCGCGTTGAAACACCATATGGCCGCGGGC
This sequence comes from Betaproteobacteria bacterium, assembly GCA_003519965.1. Lineage (GTDB taxonomy): Bacteria > Pseudomonadota > Gammaproteobacteria > Burkholderiales > UBA9220 > UBA9220. The sequence goes on along the minus strand of DOVS01000026.1, from coordinate 1,816 downwards.
AACGCGCACTTCCCGCGTTTGACGGGCCAGCCGCGCGACTTCCTCGGCGGACATTTCATCGAACAACGGCACATGGGAAAGGATCGCTTCAATTTTTGGTCGGACACCGCTCACGCGTCATTCCCGGGAGTATTCTAAAGGGTTGATAGCATAACTTAATTTTCGGCGCCGGCAAACTGGGCGCTGCGCCGGTACAGCCGGTACGCGCCCCAGAGGTTAAGCCATAGCCAGCAGGCGTTCACCGCCAACAACGCGGCGGCGGGATACGCTAATATCTTGGGCGCCGCCAACGCACCCAGCATTAAACCCAGCGACCCAACGTAGGTCCAGAATTGACCGCGCGCACGCGCTTCCGGCAGCAATTCCTTCATATTGGGCACGCGGCGGCGTCCGCCCAGAATGCCGGAAAGATGGAACCAGGCCAGGAATGGCATGATTTTGTAGAGCATGCCGTTGATCGCCGCCAAGGCAAAACCGGCAATCGTCAATACCCCCAGCCACATCGGCTGGCTGCGCCAGCCGGGAAAAATACGCCCGCCCAGCCAAACCGCCGCCGCTAGCAGCAACGCCGCCATGCTCACTCGCCAAAATAACACCGTGGCGTCTGTTTTCCGCCGCCGGCGGCGATGCTGCAAAGATAATGTCGTTAGGGCGAATAATGCAACGCCCACGGCCAAGCCGGCATCGGCGGCGAGCGCCAGCCATTCGCCGCCGCGCCCCGGGAAAAACTGAGCGGCGGTGCGCAGCCCCAAGGCGGCGAATACGCCACCCGCCAGCCACCGCACCAGCAGCGGCGGATAATTGGGCGTTAATTGAAACATCGGCACCACCTGGTAAGCCACGCCAACCACCAGCACGCCGACCCATCCCAGCAAGCCCCACAGCGGATGCAGCGCGGCCAAGGCGCTATAAGGAACCCCCGCCGCCCCCAAACGCGCCAGCAACAGCGTCAAACCGAACACCGCCGTTACCGCCAATGCCGCGACGGCGAAGCCGATCGCGGCGACCGTCGCGTTACGCGCCGCGACACGCCATAAGCTGTGGAACAGCGCCGCCAGAAAAACACTGAGGGCAACGACCAGAAAACCCCACGCCAACTGACCGGCAAGCGGCGCGCGCCATAAAAAATACGCCGCCAGCAGCAAGACGCCGGCGGTTAGTCCGGCATGCACCGTCGCCGCCACACCTCGAGCGCAGCAAATCGGCGACCCAGCCACCACCGGCATCATTTGCATCAGTGCGCCGCACATAACCATCGCCAGCACGCCCAGCGTAATCAAATGGGTGACCGCCAAGCTCGCCGGCAGGTGGCGGAACATCAGCACCTCCGGCCCTCGCCAGGCAAGGACCGCCGCCGCCAGCAACAGGAACAGCGGCGCGGTCAGAAAAAAGCGGAACGGCACCGAAATAGGCGGCGCTTGTTCGAACGATAAACCGCCGGGAACCATCCGTTAACGCCAGATGAGAATTTGATAGTCGCCGTCGGGCGTCAATGACGTTTCGTAACGATAGCCGTCCCGACGCAGAATCGGATACAACGGATAAGGCTCGCGCCGGTGAATCATGCACAGCCGCTCGCCCGCCACCAGTTCGGGCAGCGCATCGAGCACCCGTTCCATGGGCTCTGGCGGTTCAAGATCGCGAACATCCAGGACGCGGCAAACGGCGGATGACACTACGCGCTCGCCGCCAATTCGCGCATCTCGTCCAACAGCGCGTCCCTTCGTCCACCCAGCGTCTGGTCGATCATGCGATAGAGTATCTGTTCTTCCTTGAGGTTATGCTGCTGCATCAGGATCAGCAGCGTCTCCGACAA
>DOVS01000336.1 GCA_003519965.1 Betaproteobacteria bacterium | reverse complement strand
AATTGGCGTATCGCGCCGCCCGCCGGCACGATCCCATCGCCCTTGTCTGGTACGCTAAGGCGGACAAAAAGCGATTGCACCCGGAGCAACTGGCGTGGTGGGCGCGCGAAGCGCTCCGCGCCGGCCGGTGGAGCGCCGTATTAGCGGCGATTCGGGCGATGCCGGCAACGGAGCGGCAACGGGAAACTTGGCGCTATTGGAAAGCGCGCGCGCTAAAAGCGAAAGGCCAGGTGACGAAAGCCAATGCATTATTGGCGGCGTTGTCCGTGAAACACAGTTACTACGGCCAACTGGCCAACGAAGACCTGGGTGAAGCGATTGGCCCGCTGCCCGCGAATTATCGGGCCAACCGGCGCGAAATGGCGGCAATCGAAAAACTGCCGGGCATTCGGCGCGCCTTACTGCTCTATCGCTTAGGAATGCGTTACGACGGCATTCGGGAATGGAACCGGGCGATTCGCGGGTTACATGACAAAGCGTTGCTGGCGGCGGCGGAGCTGGCGTACCGCAACCACTGGTATGATCGCGCCATCAATACCGCTAATCGAACCCGCGCCTTGCATGATTACGCCCTGCGTTATCCGACGCCGCATTACCATTTAATGACGGCGTATACGCGTAAGCTGGGTTTGGACGAGGCCTGGGTTTACGGCTTGATTCGCCAAGAAAGTCGGTTTGCCGCCGGCGTGCGTTCCAGCGCCGGGGCCTATGGCATGATGCAGGTCATGCCCGCCACCGGCCGCTGGATTGCGAAACGGCTCGGCATTCGGCATTTTCATCAGCGCAGCCTGATCGACTTGGACACCAATATCGCGTTTGGCACGTATTATCTGAAACACGTGCTGGACTTGATGGACGATCAAACCGTGCTGGCGACCGCGGCGTATAACGCCGGACCGTTGCGCGCCGCGCGCTGGCGCGCGGCGCGGCCAATGGCCGGGGCCGTGTATGTCGAGACGATTCCGTTTACCGAAACCCGTCACTACGTGCAAAAGGTGATGAGCAACGCGGTTTACTACGCGAGCAGTTTCGGCCGTCGGCTCGTTTCCCTGAAGCAGCGTCTTGGAACAATTCTCGGCGCGTCCACGGAAACGCAAACGGCCGGCGGCTAGGCGAGAGAGAGAGGAAAACGTGGCTATTTCGCATGTTTGCGTCCTGGGCGGCGGCGGTTTTGTCGGCCGCCGGTTGGTTAGCCGGCTGCATGCCGCCGGCATCCCTGTTCGCGTGCTCACCCGCCGCCGGGAAAGCGCACGCGCCTTGTGGTTGTTGCCCTCGGTAACGGTGGTGGAGAGCGACATCCACGATAGGGCGGCGTTGGAGCGGCAGTTTGCTGGAATGGACGCGGTGATTAATCTGGTGGGTATTCTCCATGAGCGCAAAACCGGCGATTTTCACCGGACGCATGTCGCGTTGGTGCATAAAATCGTGGCGGCGTGCCGGACGGCGGGGGTGCGCCGCTATCTCCACATGAGCGCGCTGCAAGCCAGCCTCGACGCGCCGAGCGCCTACCTGCGCTCCAAGGGAGAAGGCGAGGCCGCCGCCTTGGCGGCGGAGGGCGGCGCGCTGCATGTGACCGTTTTCCGGCCGTCGGTCATCTTCGGTCCGGGAGACGCCTTTCTCAACGTATTTTCCCGCTTGCTGAAGCGGTTGCCGGTATTGCCGCTGGCGTGTCCCGACGCGAAATTCCAGCCGGTGTTCGTGGGCGACGTGGCGCGTATTTTTACCGCCAGTCTGCGTCACTCCGCTACTTGGGGGCAGCGTTACAATGTGTGCGGACCACGCGTCTATACGTTGCGCCAGCTCGTTGCACTGGTTTCCACGATGAGCGGCCGCCGGCGACGGATTATCGGCCTCAACCCCTCCCTTTCCTACCTTCAGGCGTGGATGATGGAATGGCTGCCGTCTCCCTTAATGACGCGAGACAACTATCTATCGATGAACGTCGATAATGTGTGCGATGGGCCGTTTCCGGCGGTGTTCGGTTTAACGCCCGCCGCCGTGGAAACGGAAGCGCCGGCTTATCTTGCGGCGACGGTGGAACGATCGGGGTGAAGGTTTATCGCGTGGGCGGTGCGGTTCGTGACGAATTGCTCGGACGGAAGGGACAGGATCGTGATTATGTGGTGGTGGGCGCGACGGCGGAAGAGCTGATCCAGCAGGGATTCAAGCCGGTCGGCAAGGATTTCCCCGTGTTTCTCCATCCCCGCACCCATGAAGAATACGCACTGGCCCGCACCGAGCGCAAAACGGCGCGGGGCTATAAAGGCTTCCATGTCCATGCTGCGCCGGAGGTGACGCTGGAGCAAGATCTCGCACGGCGGGATCTGACGATTAACGCAATCGCCCGCGACGCGCACGGCAACCTGATCGATCCCTTCGACGGGGTGGGCGATCTCAAGGCGGGCGTCTTGCGTCATGTCGGCCCGGCGTTTATCGAAGATCCGGTGCGCGTGCTGCGGGCGGCGCGTTTCGCGGCGCGCTTCGGCTTCCGGGTAGCGGCGGAAACCGAAGCG
>DOVS01000210.1 GCA_003519965.1 Betaproteobacteria bacterium | reverse complement strand
GGTTCCCGAGAACGAGCCGCTACTAGCCGAAGTTATGGTGAAAAACGACGCGATTGGGTTTATTTTTCCTCAGCAGAAAGTCAAGGTGAAGATCACCGCCTATCCGTTCGAGAAATACGGCATGCTAGACGGCAAGGTGATCTATATCGGCCCGGATGCAAGCGGCCGCGCGGGACGGCAATCCGCCGCCAAGGGCTCCTCCAAAAGCGCGCCGCCCCCAGGATCGCCCTACAAGGTATTAATCGCCCTGCAAAAGCAAGTTCTCGAGGCACAGGGGAAAAAATTCAAGCTGGTGCCCGGCATGCAGGTGATTGCCGAAATCAACGAGGGCCGCCGCACCGTCATGGAATATTTGCTTTCGCCCGTGGAAAAGACGCTCGACGATAGCGGGCATGAACGGTGACGCCGCAACCCAATAATCCGCGGCGGCGGTTAATCGCGGCGGGATTCGCGGTTAGCGTACTAATGGCGGCGATCGCTATTTTACCCGCCCGAGGCGCCAATTTGCTGGATATTTACCATCTCGCCCAAAATAACGATCCGACGTTCCGGGCGGCGCGCTACACGCTGGCGGCCGCTCAGGAAAAAATTCCCCAAGCGCGGGCCGGCCTGTTGCCCAACTTGAGCATGAACGGCGGCAAGAACCGCACGCGCGCCACCTCGACATTCACCGACACCCCCACGGTAAGGCGCAGTGTCGATGCGTGGACTTGGACATTAAAGCTCACGCAGCCTTTATTCCGAATGCAAAAAGTGTTTGCCTACAAGGAATCGAAATTTCAAGTACGGCAAGCCCGCGCGCAATTCGCACAGGCCGAGCAAGCGCTGATCTTGCGTGTCGCGCAGGCGTATTTCGGCGTTGTGACCGCCCAAGAGACTATCTCCGCCGCAAAGGCCCAATTGCAAGCGACCCGCGCGCAATTCGCGCAAGCCAAGCGCGGGTTTCGAGACGGCACCCATGCGATTACCGATATGTACGAAGCGCAATCGCGCATGGCGCTTGCGCATTCGCAACTAGTTTCCGCGCGCGACGCCTTAGAAATCAAGCGCGCCGCGCTGGAAAAAATCGTCGGGCCGATTTCCGCGCCGCTCGACAGGCTGCGGCCGGCGATTGCCGTCCCGCAGCCGCAACCGGATGTTCCCCGGCCATGGATTGCGCAATCCCAAGAAAACAACCCCGCCGTGCAAGCGCAACGGGCGGCGCTGGCGGCGGCGGAAGCGGAAGTCAGCAAAAACCGCGCCGCCCATCTGCCGACATTGGATTGGTCGGTTTCTTACGGGAAAAACAACACCTCGGGCAATATCGCGAACCCAACCGATTATGCGACGCGCTCGAAATCCATACAAACGGGAGTGCAGCTCAACATACCGATCTATGCCGGCGGAGCAATTAACGCCCGCATCGCCGAGGCCATGGCCAACGAGTACAAGGCGCAAGCGGAATTAGAGGCCGCCCGCCGTCAAGCCGGCGCAGACGCCCGGCAGGCGTATGCGGGAATCGAAAACGGACTATCCAAGATCAAGGCGCTGGATTCGGCGGTCACATCGAGCAAAAGCGCGGTCAAGGGCAACCGGATTGGATTCAAGCTAGGCATTCGCATGAACATCAACGTGTTGAATGCCGAAAAACAACTCTATACCGCCCGGCGCGATCTCGCCAAGGCGCGCTACGGCGCCCTATTCCAAGGGCTTAAACTCAAAGCGGCGGCGGGCATACTCGCGGCGTCCGACCTACAGGCGCTCGATAGCCTCCTCGGGCCGCCACTCGGCCGGACAATGAAACACGCGGCGCGATGACAGGGAGTCGCCGTCCATCCGCCGCGCCCGGCGGATTTTCCGGTAACGCGAGGCCGGTTTCTTCCCCGCCACGCGAAGGCCGGGGCCGAGCGCTGCGGGAGCACCCGGAAAGCACGGCGCGCAACGCCAACGCCAATGGGGATAAAGCGGACCGCTTGCTGCGCGAACTGGAGTTCCGCCTTACCGGCGGCAATTATTCGCTTACCTTGAACGCCGCCGCGTCAGCGGCGGCGTTCAAGGATGACATGAGCGATACCGGCTCGGTGAAAAAACATGCGGAATGAGGCGCTACAGAGAATCCGCGACGGAAAAATCACAAATCCGTGGTTTCCGCAAAGGCCCATTGTATTGTCCACTATCGGGCTTTTGATCGCGTATTCTCTCATGGCGGCGGCGGGTCCACGCGCCTTGGGATGGGCCAACCAACTCTTCACGCCACTGGTCGACAGCCTGCGCTTCATCGGCCTGGGCGTCGCCAAGCCGTTCTTGGATGGCCCCATGCCGCCGCACTTTTACAGGAACATGACCGGGCTCGGTGTGTGGAGCGCCGTCGTATACGACGTGGCGTCCTTCCTAGAGCTGTTCGTTAACAAACAGTCGGTGGTGATGGCTGCGGAAACGGCGCACCAGCGGATGATGAAAAAAACAGACTGGGGGCCGGTGCGCGCTTGGTTCGCGCTCCAGGCCGTATTGATATTTTATGGCATACCGGTACGGTGTTTTGCGTAGCGATGCTGTTGAATGGAATTCATGGCTAGGTTCCATTGCCCGCCAAAAATCCATTGATCGCTTTTCTTAGTGTGCATATATTTCTTTTCCCCAGCGGGACCTTCTTTATATTCTTTGCCGCCATCGTCGAACATACGATCTACAATCGGTCGCAAGATCGCAAGCCACTCGATTCATCTTTCATAAAGGATAGGAAAATGGTGCAAGACATTCTAAATCATCAGAGGAAACAACGGGCCGAATACCGCAGCGTCCCTGGAGTAACCTAGTGCGGCCGTTGATACGCCGTTCGACACGCGCGCCGGCCAGACGGACAAGCGCCGCGTTACGCGCGGATTGCCGCGCGCGCCCGATGCATCGCCGGCGGCGCGCCGCCGCCTCATCCGCCGCCGTGCAAAGGACGGCGCACCACCACGGGAGTCCAGCATGCGCCTAAGGAATACACTGAAACCCATTGCTCTGTACGCCCTGCTGCTCGCCAGCGTGTTCTTCGCCGGCGCCGGCTGCGCCCTTAATATCGAGAATCCCGGCCATATCGCCGTCACCCAGGCCGCTTATTTTCCCGAAACGCTCGAAGTCACCGCTCTGGCCTTCAGCCCGGACGGCAAGCAACTGGCCGCCGCGAACGCCGTCGACCGGCCCATCCATGTGTGGAGCCTGGCCAGCGGCGAGATCGTCCGCACCCTTAAAAAGCCGGGCACCGCCGATCCCACGCTCTTCGATCAATTGCGCTATAGCCCCGACGGCCGTTTCCTGGCAAGCATCCAAGGCCCCCCGGAAGTCATCGCCGTGTGGAGCGCCGCCACCGGCAAACTCATCAAGCAGATCACCACCAATATCGGCGGCGGCGTCGGCATCGCCTTTACCCCCGATAGCCGGCGGCTGGTCGCCGCCTTCGACCGCCCGCCCAAGCAGGATTATCGCGGGCGGAAATTGGACGCCTATATGCTGGCCGTTTACGATACGGCAACCTGGCGCCGGATCGCCACCTTCAACGCACCCCGCTATTTCTCACCGGATGAACTCGCCCTCAGTCCAAACGGCAGGTTCGTGGCGGTGGGTGGCCTCCGTATCGTGCCTCAGCTTCTTTCGCGTAATCCTCCTATGTGGAAACCGGTCATCGCGGAAGTACGGATTCTCATCATCGACCTCGCCCGCCTCAAGGTGGTGCGGACTATTATCGTTCGCGCCGAGCACTACTCTATCCGCGCCTTGGTGTGGAGCCCGGACAGCCGTTATATCGCTTACAGCGCGGCACCAATTAACAAGTTCAAGGCGTTCAAGGCCATCAAAATTTGGAACGCCGCCACCGGCAAACTCACCGCCACCGAAATCGCCTTCGAAGACATTTCTGCAATAGGCTATACCCCCGACGGCCGCTACTTCCTTGATGGCGGCTTCAACATCAACGGCATCGATGGCAAGATCAGAATCTGGGACGCGGCGCACCGCCGCTTGCTGTGGTCGGCGCAGGAAAACACCGAGGCGCTCGCGGTGTCGCGCGACAGCCGTTTGTTCGCCGTGGGCGGTCCCGGCTATATCCGCGTATGGCGATTGAAATAACGTCCGTCCGCATTGATTCGAATAATCCGTTAACTTGGGGAAGACAACATGGCAAAATTGCTCGAACTGGCTAAATTCAGCAGCGCGGTTTATTTCGGCAACGCTGACCCCAACGCGCACATACCGCCACACTGACAGGCGGTCGGCCCAGGCCGTGACATCAGCGCTAGCGGTTACCACGGCAAAGCCTACCGGAACGAAGTCACGGGTGAAATCGTCATCGCCAACCGCGGCGCCCGCCCCACCCATTTTATCGACCTGCTCACGGATGTAAAAATCGGCGCAAAGGAGGCAACCGCATCCGAGTATGATGCGATGAGCTATTTAGACCAACTACACAAGCATTATCCAGGCGCCACATTCACCGAAACCGGCCACTCGAAAGGCGGCGGCTCACGCCGCGAATAAAGGCTGGCGCAATGTCTCGGCCGTCACTTTAATCGCCATTGCCGCCAAGCGCTGTAATCGGCGCAGTGATCGGCGGATTTGATTTAAGGAGAAACGGGATGAGAATCAACCGAGTGAACATACGATACAAGGCATTCAAACCGCTTGGATTGGCGCTCTTGCTGCTGTGCCTGAGCACGGGCGGAGCGCAAGGGGATATGAAAGGTGGTTTGAGCGGCAAGGAATTAGATTTCATTGACCATACCTTTTATCCCCTTCTAATCAAAGAAAAACTTTGTACCTCAGTGGACGATTGCCTTAATCGCAATTATATCCGTTGCTTGTCATACGATACCCTCACGTGCGATGTGTATGGCGTCTCCGATCCCAGGGTGATCAGGGAAATCTTCTTGGCGATACTGAACAGCGGATTAAAAATATCCTATCTTGCATTCTGGAGAACAAAACATAGCCATACCGGTTTCTTCGAAAGGCCGCTCCTGAGGTTTATCGATCGCGCCGGCGGTAAATAATCATGACCAAGCAAGCCGCGCCTGTTACCGCGCCGATAAAAACAGGCGGCGGCTACCCTGCCTATCCATTAGCGATTGGCGGCGGCGGCGTTAACGGCGCCTTTGTTCTTCTTGCATTCCCGACAAGTAAGAAAGCGCCGATAAAAACCGTCCGAATATTCTTAGCAATGCTCGCCCTGCTCCCCTGGATTTCGGGCTGTCTGGCTTCAAATTCCCCGGAACCGCCCCTCGTATTGCCGTTTGCGGTGCATCGGGCGGGCAGCACCTCCACAATCAAACTGCGCATCATGACGTATCGCACTTATTGGTTCGATCTCGCATTAGGCTTCAATCCCAATGACCCGAAAGAAAGAGATCGCGTCGAAAAGCTGGCGGGCAGTTCGGGAACCGATGAGGATGGAACGCCGATTAATGACGGTATTTCCATCCCCGTGCGGTTAACAATCAACGCCATTGATGCTGCGGGAGGATGCCTGATCTATGATAAGGAAATTCGAAAAGAACCGCTGTACGCATGGAGTTCCGATAGCTATTCAAAAATTCTCGCTCGCATCGAATTAAAACCGGGGATGTATCGTATCCGTATCGAGAATTTGAGGCGTATCCCTGAATTAGGCCAAATTCCCGTTTCCTTAAACATTGGCTGGGCGCCGTTGACAAGGCCTCCCGCTTACAACGGCTCTCCCATACGATGCCTTCGCTGAATTAACTGATTAAAGATGAAGAGGGAAACGATGCCAATGCGAATGATTAACATTGCCGCGGAGGGTGCGCTCGGGGTAAGTGGCGGTAATGCCTCGACAGATTATATAATGACGCGCGGCGGCTATCGGCGAAGCAGGAATGACGTCCCGCGCGCTCGATTGGCCGAACGCACGGGCACGCTGTTTTTTCTAACGCCGTCCGCCGTCCGTTGCACGCTGGCGCGATTAACCAGTGTTCACGGCCGATTCATGTTTCATGGGAAAAGTCTGATCGTGGCGATCACGGTCGTTATCGGCAATGTGCTCTCCGGGAGGCTGATTGTCCTGATGTGATTTATGGCCGCCGTTGGCATCGCTCGCAGTATATTGTCTTTTTCCCCGGTGTAGGGGATCAAGCCAATGACACGAACTAGTTCCCGCGATGGCGGAGGAGCCATCGCCGGGTGCTTTCGCGCCATGGCGGCTCTCGCATCCAGCGCGGCGGGAAGCGCTGGTGCAGAAGCGCTCATAATGGTTAACCAATGAAACCCGCCGCCCTCATCAGCCGCCATCGGCGCAAATTCATTTTTCTCGGCGTGGTGGCGATATTGCTGCTAACCGCCCAAATTCACGGCTGTTTCCGCTCGGCGCCGCCTGGCTACAATATGGGCGTGCTCGGCGACTTGCTGGAACATTACGTTTATCCGCACGGCATGCCCAAGGACCCCGGCAACGTCAAGCAAGACGCGCTGCTGGAAACGCTGTGGCCGGAGATGGGGCCGCGGACATTCGGCAATCGCAAGACATTCGAGGTGCGCGGCGGCGGGCGCACCCTCATAATTTACTTCGGCTCCGGCGCGGTAGACCCTAAAATTCACGCCAAGGATCAATTGCATGTCATTTTGGACAATGCGATTTCTTCGTTGAAGCGGGTCTGCATCGTAAAGCCAAAGCTGCCCAAGGGCTTCATTTGCCACCATTTGAAACATCTGGCCAGAAAACCGGACAAATTCGGCCTGAAGCACATCGGGGTCGATTTCAGCCAATTCCCCGATCTGCCCAGGGAGGATTACAGAAGCTACGACGATATTTACTATACGCCGCAATTGGGCGCCGCCCTGACCACCTTCGTTCAATGCACGGCGAACGAAATGGGACCGACGGTGAGCGGTAGTGAATACTTTCCCCAGTGCGACCAATATTTTATCTTCAAGCCGCTGAACGCCTGTGTGAATGTTTCTTACCGGCGGGTTTATCTCAAGGACTGGCGGGGGATTCAGGCGGCGGTGAAAAAACTGCTGCAATCGTTCATCGTCCAGCGGCAACACCGTTCCACAACTAAATCAGAAGAGAGGAGACCGATATAATGGCTAATACGCTGACGCAGCAAGACATGGCGCAATTGCAGCAATACGCAACGGCGGGAGACCGTTACGGTTATTGGAATGACTTGGCGTCCAAGGGCAACGCCTACGCCCGGCTGGCTCTGGGCGTCGTGAACGGCGACACCGCCGATGGCTTTGCCGCCAATCATGTTTACCCGCCGGAGGATATTAACGGCCGCGGTTCTCTCGCGGGAAATCGCTGCGGCCGGCAAAAACCGGCCGATAACGCTGGCGGCAATCGGCGGTTCCGCCGCCGGTCCGGCGCGCACATCAACACGCCGCCCTTTTCTTTTCCAACCGTGTTTTTTTGTTTGTCCGGTAAATCGAGCACAAGAAATTCCTAGCCATGATGCGACGGCAGCCATTCGCCGGCCAGTCAATTGTTACGAATGATAATAGTCTATCGTTAATAGACCTGACAGGGGCCGCGGCAAGAACGGCGCGGGCCGATACGCATTAATTGATGGAATGACGGCGGCGGGATGACGGTGTGCAATGTTTTTGCGCCAGCGGCGGGATGCCGCTGGCGGCAGCCTGGGAGGGCGATGCGGTAACTTGACCTCTTTCTCTGGTTTGGCTGCCGCTCGGCATGGCTTTGTTTGCCGCCGCGCCCGCGCTGGCGGATCAATCCGGCCAAAAATGCCAGTGGCAAACAGCGCGGCGGCTTGATCAGCGGTTGACGGCGCCGGAGGACCAAAACGCCGAACCCGCCCGGCGGTCAGCGGCGCAATCCGCCGGGCGCGGCCGGCTTTGCCTCTTCGCGCCGCGGATGCGCAGCCTGTAGCCCGGCGGGAAACAACCCGGCTGACGCATGCGCTGGGCGGCCTCGACGCCGCTTTACGTTTGACGGCTGTTGCGCAACGCACGCCGAAGCGCTCTCCTCACGGCGGCGGCCAATTGGGTTACCGCATGGGCGCCGACGTCACTTTTCCCACGGGCCGCGTTGAGCGCGCAATGGGTACGGTGTTTGTTTATCTGCGCGCAGGCGCGGGGTTGAATCTTTAACGCCTGCTTTTTCAAGCCCAACGCCGCCGCCGTTCCGCGCGGCGGTAATCACACCGTGATGCTGGCGCGAGCTTGGTATCAAGTGGCGATTCCCGCCGCGTTGCGTGAATCCGGCGCGCGCGGCTATTGGGAGATCACCGCCGGCAAGATGGATCCATTTTTGTTTTTCGATCAGCACGCCGCCGCCAATGACGAAACCCGCCAACTTCTCGTCAGTCTGTTCGTCCATGACGCCGCCTTGGATGCTGGCGGCAACATCGGCGGAGACGCCGATGGATTCGCACCCGGTGCGCACGCCGCGTTTTATCGCGCGCGCCAAGACGGCGGCGGTTGCCGCTGGTCGTTAGACGTTTTCGGCGCGGACGCCGGGCGCATCGCCCGGAAGGCGTTGCGCGCGCCCGCCCATTGTCATCGCACAGTTCACGTGAATCCGGCGCATCCATGACCGCCTTGGCAATTACCGTTTTTATGCGTGGCGCAACGGCCACGCGCCGGCCTACGATGGCTCCGCGCAAATCCAGCGCGGCTTCGGCGTCAGCTTGGATCAACAAGTCGCTGGCGGCGTCACGCTATTCACCCGCTATAGCCGGCATTTCGGGCCGCGTTCTCCGTTCGATTTGAATGTTTCATTTGGCGGCGAGTTAGCGGGCCATCCCTGGAGACGGCCCCAAGACGGCGTTGGCGTTGCTGTCGGTTTTACCCGGATGAGCCGAGCCTTCCGCCGCGATGCGCCGCTGCTGGACGCCAACGGCGGCAGTGTTGCCGATTTCGGCTACGCCGCCGCCAGCGGCGAGAAAACGGCCGAGGCGTATTACCGCTATCAGGTGAACGATACGTTCGCGCTAGCTCCCGATATTCAATAGATCGCGGCGCCGGGCGGCGGCGCGCATCTCGCCCCCGTCACCATGCTGGGGCTGCGGGCGCCGTTGACTTTTTAACGCCGCCGCGGAGACAATGCGGCGCCGGATGACATGCGCTTGTCCGCATTTGCATTTCGCGCGTATCCAGTCGACAATATAAATCTTCGTTAAATCAATCCGTTCGACGCTATGCCTTTCCGCCACGGCAAACCGCTGGTTTCCGCCAGCAACGTTAAAATCAGTATCGCCAGCGGCTTCGCCTTGTCGCTGGTGCTGATGGTTGCGCTAACCGTGGCCGGCCTGACGCAGATGGCGGCGCTGAATAAGAATCTGGAGCGCATCGTCCACGAAAACAATGTCAAGACCGCGCTGGCGACCACCATGCGGGACGCCCTGCGCAACCGGGCGATTAGCATGCATACCATTGTCGTGCTCACCGATCCGTTCAAGAAGAACGACGAGTTGATGCATTTCTACCGTTACGGCGTCAATTACACCAAGGCGCGGCAAAAGCTGGAGGCCATCGCGCTGTCTTCCCGCGAAACGTCGGTGCTCAAGATAATCGGCCACCAAACCGCCATTACCCGCCCTTTTGTGCTGCAAGCCATCGATCTGGCCATGGATAATCACAGCGCGGCGGCGCTCAAGATTCTGCAAGCCCACGCCATTCCCATGCAGCAAACCCTGGTGGAGCAACTGAACGAATTGGTGAAGATTCAGCAGCAAGCCACTCAGCAGGCGGCCGCGCAAGCCGACCGTTCTTACGATCAAACCCGGTTGCTGATGATTTTGCTGGGCGCGTCCTCTGCTTTTCTCTCCTTGTTGAGCGCCGTCTATATTATTCGCCGCATTAGTTTGCAAACTCTGGAAATCGAGAAGGAGCAGATTAAATACAAGACCTTGTTCGATACCAATTCAGACGGCATCGTGCTACTGGACGAGAACGGTTTCCTCGACGGCAATCCCGCCGCCTTGCGCATGTTTCACATCGATTCTCCCGCGGAATTCATCCGCATGGACCCCAAGGAGCTCGGCCCGGAAATTCAGCCGAACGGAGTTTCGTCGGAAGGACTCGCCGGCTCGCAGATTCGGAAGGCGATGACGGAGGGCCACGCTTATTTCGAATGGACGGGCAAACGCCTTGACGGCAGCACGTTTCCCGCGGAAATCTCGCTGCATTCCATGATGCTGGACGAAAAAGTCGTTACTCAGGCGATTATGCGCGACATTACCGAGCGCAAAACCGCCGAGCAAGAACTTAAATCCGCCTATAACACGGCGCTCGAAGCGGCCCGGATTAAGTCCGAGTTTGTCGCGAATGTCAGCCATGAAATCCGCACGCCGATG